>CALKDS010000029.1 GCA_938084135.1 uncultured Flavobacteriales bacterium | reverse complement strand
CTATGTTGATGTCTGTAACGGTGATTCTGCTCGAGTAATTTGTATCAATCCAGGTTCATATTCTAATGAAGTAGGGTTTACGATTTATGATACTGGTGGTGACACTATCGGTTACCACCCTGCAACTGTAGGAGGGTTTACTGCAGGAACGATTTTTGGAGTTGGTGTGGCAGATTGCCCGTCTACTTGTCCAAATACAGACACACTTGTTATTGATGACGAAACCTCTTGTGGTATTTCTTCAGTAGAATTCTCTGCTTCAGGAGCAGCGATGGGTAATGGAGTGATCTGGTTAGACGCTAACGGTGCGGCGATCGCACATGGCGAGGACTTTGAGACAGATCCTATTTCTGCGACCACGACAGTTCAAGCAGCGTCTATGGCTGTGAACAATTTAGCTGCACCTCATCACTTTGGTGCACCAGCTACCTTAACAGGTGGTTTTGGAAACTATACAAACGGAATGTGGTTTAGCGCTGCTTCAGCATTTGTCTTAGATTCAATTACTGTTATTTCTGACGGGCCGATTGAATTCCAGGTACGAATTTCTGAGCCAGGAGCTACTACTGCCGGTGCTGAGCTTATGTTGAGTGACACAATCTTTATTAGTGCCGCTGGAACACATCAAGTTGCGGTTGAGCTTCCAATTATGCCTGGTTCTTATTTCATAAACATGAGATTTGCTTCTGGAACGACAGGAAAGCTGCATCGTGCGACAGGTGGGGGAATGTATCCTTACACGGTTGCTAATGTGGTCAGCATTGACTCAGTAAACTGTTGTGGCTCTTCAGGCTATGGCGCAATGACAAGAGTATATTATGCATACGATTGGGTTGTCCGCGAGGCTTGCACAGGACCAGTAACTACGGCTTCAGCTATTTATGCTGCAGTTCCAGATTCGGATCTTCCATACTTGGTTGACTTTGACAATGGATTGCCATGTAACTGGGATGATAATAGCAACACCAACCAAGGTTGGGAAGAAGTAGTGTCGTTTGGCGGTTCTTCACTCGATAGTTCAGCGTTCATGTTTATCAATGACGATGCTGCAGGATCTACTGCACCTCCGGTTGATGCGTCTATTACATCTCCTGAGATGTATGCGATAGGATATGATTCATTGTGGTTAGAATTTGATCACTACTATCGTCATGCAGGTACCGCAGGTATTGTAGAAGTATATGACGGAAGCAACTGGGTACAAATTGACTCAATTGCTGGAACGGTCGGATCATGGACAGCTCCAATGCATGAGATGTATGATATCACGATGTATCAAAACCCAGAGCTTATGGCTCGCCTGCGCTACACTGATGGTGCTGGATCATGGGGTTGGTATTGGGCAGTGGACAACTTCGAAGTTTCTGGAGTATTAACGCCATGTACTGATGTTCGTATCGAGCTAAATAATGATACTTGGGGATCTGAGATCACGATAAGCATAGTAGACATAAACACTGGCTTTACTTATTATGATGAAGGGCCATATCCAAATATCCCGACAGCCGTATGGCCAGCAGGAAATACATATGTTGATACTATTTGTTTACCAGATAATGGAAACTATGAGTTCCGTATTGAAGATTCATACGGTGATGGACTTATTTCTGGAGCAGCAACAGGCTACTACACTGTAGATATTCTTTGCCCATGGGGATTGAATAACGTGATGGCGCTTGACACTGCTACTGGTTTTAATTTCTCTAACGGTGGCACTGTGGCTAATGGATTTACAGGTGGGTCTTGGGACTCAACAGTATTCAATATTAGTTGTGTTCAATATTCTAATGTCACCTTCCAGGTGGATATGAATAAAGTTGATGCCAGTACGTTTACTACTCCTGAATTGAACTCTACGTTCAACAACTGGTGTGGTAACTGTAATGCGATGAGCGATGCAGATGGTGACAATGTTTGGGATGTAACAGTCTCATTGGCTGAAGGCGATTCAATAGAGTACAAATACTCTGCTGATGGCTGGACGATCCAAGAAATGAATGATCCAAATGCATCATGTACAAATGGTAACGTCACTTACACTAATCGTGTATTGACTGTACCTGCGGCAGATACTGTTCTTCCTGTGGTTTGTTGGAGCTCATGTGACGCTTGTGCTATAGATGTTACGCTTAGCGTGAACATGGCATGGGAGGTCGCTAATGGAGCTATTGACTCCAATGGTGTTCATGTAGCTGGCACTTGGCAGTCTTGGAACCCAATGGGATCTGAGATGTTAGATACTAACGGTGACGGTATTTACCACATTACGTTTGAGTCAGCTCTTGGCGAAAGTCTTCAGTACAAGTTCTTAAACGGAACGGACTGGACAAATGCTGAGCCAACAGCGGACCTTGCTAGTTGTGGTGTCTCTGATGGATTTGGAGGCTATAACCGAACAGCCACATTAGGTAACGCAGACACTGTGTTTGCTCCTGTATGTTTTGGTAAGTGTTACGACTGTGCTGTAAGCATAGACGAGGCATTGGGAAGCATTAGCTTATTCCCGAACCCGACTACTGGTGCATTCTCATTAGAGCGTACTAACCTAACCGGCGAAGTAGAGGTAAGCATCATAGGTCTCCGTGGAGAGTTATTAAATGCAACCAAGTGGGATGCTGGATCAAGTGAGCTCAAGATTGACTTGAGTGACCTAGCTTCAGGTATCTACATGGTACGCTTAACTGCTGAAGAAGGAACACGTACTATGCGTGTAGCTGTTCAGCGCTAAGCAAAAAGAAATTCCTAATTGACAATAGTCTTTTAGAGTTCTTTAAAATTGACCGCCCCTTATCGGGGCGGTCTTTTTTTTGGGATATCTTTACATAGTATTGAAAATAATGAAAAACATGAAGGGGGATATTCAGAATTACATACTTGGGCAATGGACCTCTGCTGGCGATACAGAGTATGACGCCATTCATGCGATTACTGGTGAGCAAATAGGACGCGTCTCTAGCCTAGGGCTCAACTATGATGATATTCTACAGTATGGAAGAGATAAAGGAGGCAAGTCATTGCGGGAAATGACTTTTCCTATGCGTGGGTTGATGTTAAAAAGCTTGGCCCTTTTCTTGCAAGAAAAAAAAGAGACCTACTATGCGATTTCATATGCAACGGGAGCTACTCGATCGGACTCTTGGATTGACATTGAAGGGGGAATAGGTAACTTATTTACCTACGCTTCATTGCGACGCGAATTTGCAGATCAATCATTTCATATTGACGGAGGTCCAATTAAATTATCACAAGCAGGTAGTTTTTCAGGGCAGCATATAATGGTTCCAAAACAGGGAATTGCAATACATATCAACTCATTTAATTTTCCCATATGGGGAATGCTAGAAAAAATTGCAGTCAATTTACTTGCAGGAGTTCCTGCGGTAGTAAAACCATCAGAATATACTAGCTTCTTAACGGAAGCTGTAGTCCGTGATATTATCGATAGTCGAATTTTACCCGAAGGAGCGTTGCAGCTTGTCTCAGGAAAAGGCATTGGGATTCTTGATTCGGTGCAACGGGGAGATACAGTAACTTTTACTGGTTCAGCCAAAACAGGGTTGTCTCTTAAGTCCTCTGCTCATTATTTAGAAAGAGGAGTTCCCTTTAATCTAGAAGCAGACTCTCTCAACGCAATGGTTATGGGTGAGGACGTAAAACCTGAATCTCCAGAGTTTAAAATATTTATTAAAGAGGTCTCCAGAGAAATTACGGTAAAGGCCGGTCAAAAATGCACCGCAGTGAGAAGGATATTGGTTCCAAAAGAATCTATAGATGCCGTTGGCGAAGCGTTAAAAAACAGATTAGAGAGTACCAAGTATGGAGACCCTAACCTCGAGGGTGTTCGGATGGGTTCTTTAGCGACGAAAATACAAGTGGAACGAGTTCAGGAGGCCGCGTCAATTTTGTCTAAGGAGAATGATATTTTATTCGGCAGCCTGTCCGGAGAGAGCCAAGCTATTGCTGAGAACCCTAAAAATGGAGCTTATTTTGCCCCCTTGTTATTTTTAAATAATGATCCTTTGAATAAGCTATTGTGCCATGATATAGAGGCATTTGGCCCCGTATCTACTTTGATGCCATACAATTCGGTTAGCGATGCAGTAGATATAGTTGCATTAGGAAAAGGATCATTGGTAACAACGATTGTTAGCTCAGAAAAAGAAATCTATAAGAGTTACGCCTTAGCCGCCGCTCATTCAAATGGACGAGTGCTTGTTTTGGACTCTTCAAGTGCCAAAGAAAGTACCGGACACGGATCACCTATGCCATTGCTTACTCACGGAGGCCCGGGGAGGGCTGGAGATGGTGAAGAGATGGGCGGAATGAGAGGGGTAAAACATTATTTACAACGTACAGCTCTTCAAGGTCATCCTGATGTCCTTACCGAAATAACAGGGAGGTTTATTCCAGGAGCAAGCCGCCGTGAAGCGAATCCACATTTATTTCGACAGTATTTTGAGGACCTGGTTATTGGTGATACGGTTACTACCGATAAGCACATGGTTACAATGGAAGACATTGACAACTTTGCTGAGCTAAGTGGAGATAAGTTTTATGCCCACATGGATGCGGATTCTTTGGATGGGACAATTTTTACAGGACGTGTGGCTCATGGGTATTTTATTTTAAGTCGAGCTGCGGGTCTATTTGTAGACCCACCAAAGGGTCCGGTATTACTTAATTATGGTATTGAAACGTGCCGATTTACAAAGCCTGTTTATCCTGGGACAATTATTGGCGTACAGTTAACCGTTCAGGAGAAAATAGATCAAGAGAAACGCGACGCAGAAGACATATCTAAAGGCATAGTCAAGTATTATGTAGAAGTGTCAGATGATGTCGGTGAAGTTGTTGCAATTGCAACAATATTGACGATGGTTAAAAAGAGAGATCAGAATTAGCGTTATTTATACCAAGTTCTGAAGAGAAAAGACAAAAGAAATATAAGATGGATGTAGATTTTAAAAATAAAGGAACAGTTGAAGTAATCGTAGAAGCTGGGGTTTCGCGTATCGAGTTTTTTCACCCTCAAAGCAATTCATTGCCCAGCGCATTATTAAAAAAATTAACTCAAGCCATTGATCAAGAGTCATCAAACCCTGAGAGTCAAATCATTCTTCTTGGGAGCTCTGGTGATAGAGTTTTTTGCGGTGGTGCAAGCTTTGATGAGCTAGCTTCAATTTCAGACGAAAAAGAGGGCTTGAGTTTTTTTAGTGGATTTGCTAATGTTATTAATGCAATCAGGAAGTCGCCCAAGATAATTGTTGGTAGAATTCAAGGCAAGGCTGTAGGCGGAGGTGTTGGACTTGCTTCTGCTGTTGACTACTGTTTCGCAACAGATTACGCTGGCGTGAAGTTGAGCGAGTTAGCTGTGGGAATTGGCCCTTTTGTTGTTGGGCCCGCTGTCGAACGTAAAATAGGAAAAAGTGCCATGAGTCAATTAGCAATTGATGCGACTCAATTTAGAACTGCAGAATGGGCTTTTAACAAAGGCTTATATGCACAGGTCTATCCTACGATAGAATCAATGGATCAAGGTATTTCAGAACTCCTCAAAACATTAACACATCAAAGCGCTTCTGCTCAAAAAGCATTGAAAAAAATGCTTTGGGAGGGCTTTGACCATTGGGACGAACTATTGAAGTCACGAGCTATTATTAGCGGAAAATTAGTTTTGACAGAAGAAAGCAAATCTTCTATTCAGTTGATTTTAGAGAAAAAAAATCAAATTGATAAATAAAAGATGAGTACATCAATAAGTAAGACTCTTATTAAAGCCTATGAGTTGATGTGCACTGCCGAGCAGATGACTCATTGTTTTGAGAAAAATAAGGAAATCACACAGACATATGTTCACGCAACATCTAGAGGACATGAGGCAATCCAGTTAGCATGTTCAATGCAGCTTGAGTCTACAGATTTTCTATACCCATATTATAGAGATGATGCGATGCTTTTGGGTATAGGAATGACTCCGTATGATTTGATGCTTCAGCTTCTAGCTAAGCGTGATGATCCATTTTCCGGAGGTAGAACATATTATAGCCACGCTAGTTTACGAGTGCCAGATAAGCCAAAGATTCCGCATCAGTCTTCAGCCACGGGAATGCAAGCAATCCCCGCCTCGGGCACAGCAATGGGAATCCAGTATAGAGAAAAAGTAGGCCTAAAAGAAGGATGGGGCTCCGCAAAACCTATATCTATGTGTTCAATCGGAGATGCCGCTATGACAGAAGGGGAAGTCTCAGAGGCTCTTCAAATGGCGGCACTAAAGCAATACCCTTTGCTTGTTGTTGTCCAAGATAATGGTTGGGATATATCAGCGAGCGCTTCAGAAGTGAGATCTGGTGATGCAGCGGATTACGCAAGGGGGTTTCCAGGAATTAACGTTGTTCAGCTCGACGGAAGTGATTTTTCATCATGTTTTCATGCCGTCAGAGAAGTTCTAAGTAAAATGCGAAAAACTAGAGAACCGTATCTAATTCATGCTCGTGTGCCGCTTCTTAATCACCACACTTCGGGTGTTCGGATGGAGTGGTACCGCGATGATCTTGAGGATCACAAAAAAAGAGACCCCTTGCCAAAGCTGAGAAATTTCCTCATGGATCAGGGTGTTAATAAGAAAGAAATTGAAAAAATAGAAAAAACTGCTGCAAAAAATGTAGAGAAAGATTTTGCAAGGGCATTATTGGCGGAGGATCCAAAACCCGAAGATCTTTACACTCATAGATATGCGCCAACTCCAATAAATGCTGAATCAGGGGTTAGAGAGCCTAGTGATCGAGATGCAACAGTTATGGTAGACAGCGCATTATTTGCTATTCGTGAAATCCTTGATGCTCATCCTGAATCCTTGTTATATGGACAAGACGTAGGGGCTCGGCTTGGAGGTGTATTTAGGGAAGCCGCAACTTTAGCTCAACAATTTGGGGATCACAGGGTATTTAACACTCCGATTCAAGAAGCGTTTATTATTGGAAGCACCATAGGAATGTCTGCTGTAGGATTAAAGCCGATTGTTGAAGTTCAGTTTGCTGATTATATCTGGCCTGGACTGAATCAGCTATTTACAGAGCTCTCAAGATCATATTATCTGTCAAATGGCAAATGGCCAGCGAGCGCCATCATAAGGGTGCCAACAGGAGCATATGGAAGCGGTGGCCCATATCATTCATCTAGCGTGGAGTCAGTCTTGACAAACATCAGGGGAATAAAAGTTGCTTATCCTTCAACAGGAGCAGACCTCAAAGGCTTAATGAAATCAGCTTATGCAGACCCAAACCCTGTTGTCATGTTAGAGCACAAGGGTCTTTATTGGTCGAAAATATCAGGAACGAGTGGAGCGAAAACCATTGAACCATCTGAGGATTATGTGATACCCTTTGGGAAAGGAAGAATTGTCCTTGGGGCCAAACCAGAAGCTTCATCGTCTGTATGCATTATAACATATGGAATGGGTGTTTATTGGGCACTTGAAGCAGAAAAAGCTTTTTCCGGAATGGTTGAAATCATAGACTTACGATCACTTCAACCATGGGATGAAGAGCTTGTCATGACCTGCGTTTCAAGCCATGGACGGGCATTAATCTTAACTGAAGAACCAACAAAAAATTCATTTGCAAAGGCGATATCTGGAGAAATTCAGAATCAATGTTTTAACAAATTAGACGCTCCAATATTGGTGTTAGGATCTGAAGATACTCCCGCAATACCTTTAAATAAGACGTTAGAAGCTACATTATTACCCAATTCGAAAAAAGTGGAAAAAGCACTCGAGTTCTTATTTAATTATTGACTATTTTTTGCTGGGCTTGAGTCTCATCCATCGGTGAGGTATGCCATCTTCTAGAAACTCATCTTTTTCAACTTCAAAATTAAACTCTTGGTAAAAATCAAGAAGATATGATTGAGCCATTATTAAGATGTCATTATTTGGATAACGCTTCCAGCATTCATTTATTGATAGTGTCATTAATTCCTTTCCGTAGCCTTTTCCTCTAGCTTTTAAACAGGTCACAACTCTTCCAATACTAGAATCGGGATAAGCTAATCCAGGAGGAATAATTCGGCAGTAGGCCCACAGCTCGCCATTTATAGACAAGCACGAATGGAGGGAGCCTTGATCTTTTCCATCAAGATCTTGATAAGGACAGTTCTGCTCTAAAACGAAAACCTCTGCTCTCAAGGCTAATATTTCATATAATTCTGATAATGTTAAATCAGAAAAAGGTGTAATTTTTAAAAAACTCATAGAACCACCAATTTCGTATTTTTGTGTGAACAGTGCAAAAAAGATTGAATCAGATATTTAGAGCCTAAATGTTGTTCATCGAATTCAAAAACTTAAAATTAATTGGAAGAATTGAAATCTGTTATTTTCAAAGACTTGGGCCGAATAAGTTATAAAGAGGCCTGGGATTTTCAAGAGACCGTTTTTTCTGGAGTCTTGAACAGTAAATCAGAGAATCGAGCTCGAACCATTGATAATCAGATTAGGACAACCGATTATTTACTTTTCGCTGAGCATAATCCTGTATATACTTTAGGAAAAAGCGGAGATATGAATAACTTACTTGCCAATAAAAAGCAATTAGAGGATTTAGGGATTGAGTTTTTTAAGATTAATAGAGGTGGGGACATAACATATCATGGACCTGGTCAACTTGTTGGCTATCCTATTTTGAATCTTGATCACTTTTTTACAGACATACATAGATATCTCCGCACGCTCGAAGATGTGATAATTGACACTTTATTTGACTACGGACTGAAAGGGGGGCGAATTTCGGGAGAAACAGGTGTTTGGTTGGATCCAGAGACTCCATTTGCTAGAAAAATATGTGCGATGGGAGTGCGTGCCAGTAGGTGGGTTACAATGCATGGATGGGCATTTAATATAAATACGGATTTAAAACATTTTCAACATATTATACCTTGTGGGATCACTGATAAATCAGTAACTAGTTTAAATATTGAATTAGATAAAGAGATTAATATGCTGGAGTTAAAACAAAAAGTGAAATATCATTTTGAAAAACGATTTGAGGTATCATTATCAGATTTTTCCGAAAAAAATCATATTTAAAAGGTAAAAATGATAAATCAAAACCTTAACTTTTAGATCATGAAGCGAATTCTAAAGTCGATTTTAACACTTGCTTTGCTTTTGTTGCTTGTTAATGCATCATGGTTTAGCTATTTATTTAAGGGGGTATACGCTACCTACCTTCAAGGAAACACTACAGCAAATATTTTTGATGGTGCAGGTTTTGCAAAAGGTGAAATTATGGCAACGTCTCCATCCCCGTGGCCGGTGGATTTAGATAACGCTTATGCACCTTCTTTGGAGCTAGAAATCGCTCTATCAGAGATTGAAACAGGAGCTTTTTTAGTTTTTGACAACGACACGTTACGTCATGAAGAATATAGAAACGGGGTTGCTTTAGAGTCAAAAACAAACTCATTTTCAATGGCAAAATCAATAGTTACAATTCTTGTGCAAATTGCTATTCAAAATGGTGAAATATCAGGGTGGGATGAGCTAGTTATAAATCTGATTCCAGAACTTAAGGGCCCCGGAAGGTCGATGTTAACATTAGCTAATTTATCTGGGATGACTGCAGATATGGATTGGGATGAGGATTATTATAATCCTTTTGGGATTCAGGCGAAGGCATATTACGGTAACGACTTATATAAAACGATAACTTCTCGCTCTATTGGAGCAGAAGTTGGAGTAAAATTTCAATACCAATCGGCAGCTACTGCTCTTCTAGGGTTTTGCTTGGAAGCAGCGACAAAGACGAAAATATATGATTACGCCTCTGAAAATTTATGGTCTCCACTTGGCGCTGTTTCTGATGCTTTTTGGCATTTAGATGAAAGCGGAAATGCCTTAAGCTATTGTTGTTATAATGCAACAGCTAGGGATTACGGAAGGCTAGGAAAGTTGATTCTTCAAAATGGGATTTGGGAGGGACAGAGACTGGTAGAGAGTTCTTTTTTGAAGGGAGCAACTTCTCCGGGAACTGATCAATACTATGGTTTGTCTTTTTGGCTGGGTAAAGTTCCGAATTCTCCAGATATAACTTCAGGAGTTGAGAATAGATATATAGCTTTTCATGGTCATTTAGGACAATGGATAATTGTGCTTCCGGCCTTGGATCGTGTTATTGTGAGAACAGGCCATCAAGGGGGCAAGTCATCTTCTGACCCAGATAAACTGTCTCCATATATGTTGACAATTCAAGAATATGGTAAACCATCAGAATTAATCTTTGAAAGAAATAAACCTGATATTCAAAACTCGTTAGACACATTGGGGTCAGATATTAATGAGACGAGCTTAGAATCAGACGCGTTGCCTTTGAATAATGGCAATTTAGAAGGCTAATGCAGAATAACAGAGTTTTGCTTGAAGTAAATGGGCTTAATATTGAGGGCCCCTCAGGACCACTTGTAAAGAATATTTCATTTAAAGTTCAAGAAGGAAAATGCTTAGCATTTGTTGGCGAGTCTGGATCAGGGAAATCGATTATAGCATTGACAATTATGGGCCTGTTACCGGCTAATTTAAAAGTTAAGGATTTAAAAAGCATTGATGGTATTTTCGGACTAAATAGGGCAATGATATTTCAAGAGCCCATGTCTGCGTTAAACCCAACGATGAAAGTTGGAGACCAAATATTGGAGGGCGCCATGTCTGCGCTGAAAATATCTAAATATCAGGCTAAAGAAAAAGCTATTACCTGGATTAATAAGGTAAAAATTAACGAACCGAGGAAGTCTTATGGAAAGTATCCGCATCAATTAAGCGGCGGTGAACGCCAGCGAGTTATGATAGCAATGGCAATGATAATGGAGCCAAAATTACTTATTGCTGACGAACCCACGACGGCATTGGATAATAAAGTTGCAGTTGAAATACTTTCTTTGCTCAGAGATTTACAAGCCGAAAATAAAATGTCTCTGATTTTTATAAGCCATGATATTGAATCGGTAGCTCAGATTGCAGACAACATTATGGTAATTCAAGACGGAAATGAAATTGAGAGCGGAAAGTCAAATGATGTTTTATTATCTCCAAAAGAACCATATACTAAAGGGCTTTTAGCGGCAAGGCCTCCAGAAGAAAGTAAGCCCCGGAGGCTGTCTACCGTTAGTGATTTTTTAAAAAACACCCCTCCAGATTTAACAGAAGAAAACCTTCCTGAATTAGGATCAATAATTTTAGAAATCAAAAACCTGTCAAAATACTATTCGAATAAATTGATTTTAAACCATATTTCTTTAGAATTAAGAGAAGGGGAAACCCTTGGCCTGATCGGCTCTTCCGGAAGTGGTAAATCAACACTTGCAAAGTGTATTATAGGTCTTCAATCAATAGCAGATGGAGAGATTAAATATAGAGGAGAGCCAATTGAAAATATTAGCAGATCAAATAGGATGAAATTGGCTAGGGAAATACAATATATCTTCCAAGACCCATTTTCAAGTCTTAGTCCTAGAATGTCAATAGGAGAGGCTTTAATGGAGCCTATGGTCGTTCATAAGCTATATGAAAACGAGAATCTTCGCTTAAAAAAAATTGATGAATTATTAATATCTGTTGGGCTTGATTTAACGGTAAAAGAAAAATACCCACATGAGTTTAGTGGAGGTCAGCGACAGAGAATAGGAATTGCTAGGGCATTAGTATTGGCGCCAAAGGTTTTGATTTGCGATGAAAGTGTTTCAGCCTTAGATTTAAGTGTTCAAGCTCAAGTATTAAATCTACTTAATGATTTAAAAGAAAAATTTGGGTTTAGTTATATTTTTATTAGCCATGACGCTCGTGTAGTAAAGTATATGAGCAATAAAATTATTGATTTGGAAAAAATATAGAGTCCAAATTTATATTGACATTTCAGGGACATTATCTGGAACAAATAATTTCCCTATTGTCTTTGAAACAATTTCTTCTACGGAAACGCCAGGAGCCCTTTCGCTCAGGACAAAACCTAATTCTGAGTGAACCTCTAAAACAGCAAGATCAGTAACGATTTTTTTTACACAGTTTAAACCTGTAATTGGCAATGTGCATTTTTTCAGCAGCTTTGAGTCTCCTTTTCTATTCGTGTGCTGCATAGCCACAATTATATTTTCTGCACTAGCAACTAGATCCATAGCACCACCCATTCCTTTAACCATTTTCCCAGGTATTTTCCAATTTGCAATATCTCCTTGATCCGAAACTTCCATTGCCCCGAGGACTGTAAGCTGTATTTTTTTTGATCGAATCATGGCAAAGCTCATTGAGCTATCAAAAAAAGAAGACCCAGGCAATGAGGTTATTGTCTGCTTTCCAGCATTAATAAGATCAGCGTCCTCGTCCCCTTCAAGGGGAAACGGCCCCATCCCAAGAATTCCGTTTTCTGATTGGAATTCAACCTTAATATCATCTTGAACATAGTTGGCAACAAGTGTAGGTATTCCAATTCCTAGATTCACATACCAACCATCTTGAAGTTCTTTAGCAATTCTTTTTGCAATTCCATTTTTATCTAATGCCATGATGTATTCGATTTAGTTACGCTTAGAAACAGTTCGTTGTTCTATTCTTTTTTCAAATGCACTCCCTTTGAAAATTCTGTGAATAAAAACACCTGGTATGTGGATAGCGTTTGGTTCTAAACTACCCACGGGAAGAAGTTCCTCCACTTCAGCAACAGTTATTTTCCCCGCCATAGCCATAGAAGGATTGAAATTTCGGGCAGTGCCTTTGAAAATAAGATTCCCTGTTTCGTCACCTTTCCATGCCTTTACAAAAGCAAATGATGCGTCAAAGGCATGCTCTAGAATATGTGGTTTTCCATTAAAAATCCGAACTTCTTTGCCTTTTGCAACTTCAGTACCATGACCAGCTGGGGTAAAAAATGCAGGTATTCCTGATCCGGCAGCACGGCACCGCTCAGCTAGCGTTCCTTGAGGAATGAGTTCAACTTCTAGCTCGCCGGAAAGCATCTGACGCTCAAATTCGTCGTTTTCTCCGACATATGAGCTAATCATTTTTTTGATTTGATGATTTTCAAGCAGTAAACCAAGTCCAAAACCGTCAACGCCAGCGTTATTTGAGATGCATGTTAAATTTTTGGTGCCTTTTTTCCTAATTGCAGCAATCGAATTTTCAGGAATACCACAAAGCCCAAATCCTCCAAACATTACCGTCATATTGTCTTCAAGCCCATTTAGGGCTTCATCTAAATCATGAATTACTTTACTTATCATACTTGTAAATCTTAATTATATTCTGAATTTTCTTCATATTGTTCTGTTTTTTGACCTAAGTATGAATCACAATCTAATGGAATACTTATTGCTCCAGGCGGTTTGTCAAACTCATCGTAACGTATTCCTATTTTAGGTTGGGTATATAGGTCTTTCATATAGATTGCCCAAATTGGGAGTGCGGTTGTTGCTCCTTGCCCAAATTCAGTTGTTCCAAAATGAGCGGATCTATCTTGACATCCGGTCCAGATGCCAGTGACTAAATTGGGGACCATACCAACAAACCATCCGTCAGAGTTATTTTGGGTAGTTCCCGTTTTTCCTGCTATAGGATTTGTGAAGCTATAGGGATAGTCTGTAACAACATTATAACGATAACGCCCCCCGGTGTGACGAAGTCTAATACCAGTTCCGCTTTCAGTAACTCCTTGAAGTAGATTAACCATGGTATAGGCTACCTCGGGGGAAAATACCTCTCGAGTTATGGGAGTGAAATCATCCAAAACAACACCATTTTTATCTTCTATTCTAAGTACTACCAATGGCTCAGTATATAGCCCATTGTTACCAAACGCAGTATAGGCTCCAACCAACTCATAAATAGACAAATCAACAGTTCCTAAAGCGATAGATGGCACAACAGGAATTGGAGATGTTACACCCAAAGATTTAGCCATATTAGAAACCGGATTGGGTCCAATTTGTTTCATTAAAAAAGTAGTTACAGTATTAATGGAACCGGCAATGGCTTCTTTAAGAGTTAAAACTCCACCATATTTTTCACTAGAATTTTTTGGACACCACGGTTTGATTAAACCGAATTGACCGGAATCTATACATGTCTGAATATTAGGAACTTCCATACATGGGGAGTATTTTTTATCAGCAATTGCTGCCGCATATACAAAGGGCTTAAACGTTGAGCCAACCTGTCGTCTTCCTTGTTTTACGGCATCATATTTAAAATGCTTAAAGTCAACTCCTCCAACCCAAGCTTTTATAAATCCTGTTTGAGGCTCAATACTTATTAAGCCTGCTTGATATATGCTTTTGTAGTATTTAATAGAGTCAAGTGGGCTCATGAGAGTGTCTATATCACCATTATGTGAAAAAACATTCATGTCAATAGGTGATTTGAATATCTTGACTATGTTTTTTTCAGACAGACCAGCGTTCTTTAGGTTTTTATAGCGTCCTGTTTGTCGCATAGCACGTATTAAGATTTTTTGACCTTCGCTAAATGAAAGGTCTTCTGGAAAGTAAAAAGGCCCTGCCTTGCGATTCTTAATTTGCGAAAAAAATACACGTTGCAAATTTTTCATATGTTTCTTGACTGCTTTTTCAGCTGAAATTTGCATCCGGCTATCTATAGAAGTGTAAATTTTCAAGCCATCCGTATACAAATTGTAACGGCCTCCATTGGCTTTTGGATTATTCGATATCCAATTTTTCATATAGGCTCTAATGTTCTCTCTTAGGTGCGGAGCTAAACCCTTGTCATGCCCTTGACGATTAAAATTTAAAACTAGAGGAAGAGAGATTAAAGAGTCTAATATGTTTTCTGATATATAATTATTACGCTCCATTTGTCTTAAGACTGTGTTGCGACGATTTAAGGCTAGTTTGAACCTCTGTTCTCTAGCAGGGTTGTAATAAGAAGGGTTTTTACACATTCCTATCAACACTGCAGACTCTTCTATATTTAATTCACTCGGAGTTTTACCAAAATAGACATTGCTTGCGCTGTATATTCCCACAGCCTGATAAAGAAAATCAAACTTATTAAGATACATCGTGATTATTTCCTGCTTTGTGTAACTGCTCTCAATCTGTAACGCAATAACCCATTCCTTTAGTTTTTGGAGAACGCGAAGAATAAAACCTCGTGCGGGATCTGGAGTAAACATTAACTTCGCCAATTGTTGTGTAATAGTAGAACCCCCTCCATTGGATCCAAGGGTAATAAATGCTCTACCAAGGCTTCTAAAGTCTATTCCTGAATGTTCTAAAAATCGCTCATCTTCTGTCGCAATAAGTGCCTCGATAAGATTACTTGGAAGGTCATTGTATTCGACATGCACCCGGTTCTCATGGAAAAAAGTTCCGATTTGATTCCCATCGCTTGAAAGAATCTCAGTCGCGAGATATGATTTAGGATTCACAATTTCTTCTGTTGAAGGGAGCTCTCCAAAAACTTCGATCCTTACTAGTAATAGAATAATTATTATTGTCACGGGAATCGATAAGATGAAGACCCAAAAAAACTTAACATAATTTCTAAAATCGTTTTTATCTAAGTTTTTTGAAGCCATCAGTAATTATTTTTTTCACTCGATATAATTAGGGCAAGATCCCTGACTCCCTTTAACGGCTCATCCCTCATTCCATGGTAGAATCTGAATCGATAATTGCCAGGCCTAGGGAATTTAACACCATTTTTATGATAGGGAAGGTCAATCGTTTTAAGAGCCCCTACTCCCTTTCCTACCCAAGCGCCCTCTGAGGTGTTTAATGTTATTTCTATTGTGTCTTGGTATTCAGTTTGAGTCTCGGAAAGCACATCACGAAATAAATATAAATTACTATATGGATAATTTGTAGTATGTCGTATTCTGAAAGAAACCCGGTAGATAGCAGATGTGTCAGAGATAGAAATATCAGCGCTAAGGACACTGTCTTGCCACCATAAATCATCACTGTTAGTTCTTAATTCTTGAACTATTGGTTTTTTGCCACATGAAATAACCAGCAGAACAAATAAAAAAATTGATG
Organism: uncultured Flavobacteriales bacterium; assembly: GCA_938084135.1. Lineage (GTDB taxonomy): Bacteria > Bacteroidota > Bacteroidia > Flavobacteriales > Schleiferiaceae > TMED14. The sequence continues at coordinate 3,276 of CALKDS010000029.1, read as the reverse complement.
TTTTTTTGAGATTAAACACTTATTGAATTTGATATTATGAAGGCCATAAAACGAAGATAGTGCATCTTTGTCTCGTGAAGTTGGACTTTATATCTACTCTTGCTCTATGTTTTTTGGGACAGGCCCTTTCTGCCCAAGGAGTTCCTGTTGGGCAATGGCGTTCACATCTACCCCTGAATGAAACGCATTCAATAGCAATTTTAAATGATGAAATTATTGCTGCCAGTAAATATGGATTATTGAGATTTAACATATCCGAAAATGTAATATCCGATTTTACGAAAGTTGACGGACTAAATGGCACGGGGTTAACAGAAATGGAATCATCCCCAAATGGCATTGATGTTCTTTTAGGCTATGAGGACGGCTTAATGGAATTATGGAGTAGCAATATTATTAGAGAAATACCCGATATTCCTCAAAGCGGAAAATACCCAGGTAGGTCTTCAATCAATGCATTTGTTTTTGATGGAGAAGACAGGGCATTTGCAGCTACGGGGTTTGGAGTCGTTGAATTGGATTTGTCATATGGTGTAGTAAAAGGAACATATTTATTAAGAGATGACGGGACCCCCACTGAGACATATAATATTGATATTGGTAATGATAGTTTATATGTTGCTGCCGAAACTGGATTCTGGTCAGCATCGTTAGGTGACCCATTGTATCTTTTTTCATCTTGGAACCAGTCTCAAAGATGGGCAGATACAGCTATAAATGATATTTCTATTTCAGGAGCAGACTATTTGGTTTCAATAAATGAAAGCGGTATTGTTTGGTTGAAAAAATATGGCACATGGCTAGAGGTATATTTAAATAATTCAGACAAATTTGAGGTAAGAAGAATTTCAAAAAAAGATAATGGATATTTAATTATTAGAGATTTTGATATAATATATATTGATACACTTGGAATTCAAAGACAAGCATATAGTTCAGGATTAAGTAATAATGATAACTTCAGTCCTCGAGACGCAAAAATTTCACCAAATGGTATTCTCTGGATTGCAAACTCGGGTAAAGGAATTTCTCTTATAGATAATCCAGATTATGTTCAGCATAAAAAAATATCAGGTCCTCCATCTTCTTCAGTTTTTAAGCTTTCTTCTAGCTTACACGGTATAGAGGTGTTTAGCGGGGCTATTGACCCAACATGGACTGCTGCATATGGCAATGAGGGAGTGTTCCTTTTTAATCAAGAAAATTGGTCTGTTTTAAACAGTGAAAAACTCAATGACGCAAAAGATATACTTGCGAAGGTTGTGGATCCCAATGATACTTCTCATTGGTTTGTATCGAGCTGGGGTAAAGGGGTATTGGAGTTTAAAGATGGAGAGCTTGAAACTATTTGGAATAATACCAATTCATCTCTTTTGAGCGCATCCGGAAGCACATCAAATGACGTTAGAACTGGCGGTCTTTGCTGGGGTGAAGATGGCACTCTTTGGGTAACAAATGCTTTATCAAATCTTCCTCTTCACAGATTCAACCCAATAACGCAGCAATGGAAGGCCTTTAGCTTGGGCGCATTTAATGGATTGAGTGTAAAAGATATTATTCAAGGGTCAGATGGAGTATTCTGGATACAGAGCCGAACCAATGGATTAATGGCTGTAAAGACGCAAGACAATACTGTTGACTTAAGAAGATTAACAACAGGGGTTGGTAACGGCAATCTCCCGAGCAGCTCCGTAAACTCTTATGTATTTGATAAAGATCAGGAACTTTGGATTGGCACTAGAGATGGTTTGGTTGTTTGCTTTACTCCGGGCAACGCAATGAATGGAAATAATATTGACGCACAGGCTCTTTTAGTCGAGGAAAATGGTATTGTTCAGAGGGTCCTTAGTGGTGAAAATGTTCTTGCTATCGCAATTGACGGAGCTAATAGAAAGTGGGTCGGAACATCGGATGGTGGACTTTTTTTGCTCTCCCATGATGGATTAGAGACGTTAGCTCACTATACTCAAAGTAATTCACCTTTATTATCAAATAGAATTAACTCACTTGCTATTGATCCTTTAACTGGAGAGCTTTTTATAGGGACAAGCCAGGGATTAATCTCTTATCGAAGTGATGCGGTTGATCCTTTTGATGATTTTTCAAATATTCAGGTTTTCCCCAATCCATATGAACCAAAAGACTTTGGCGCAATGTCAATAAAAGGTTTAATTGACGGTTCCTATGTCAAAGTCACGAATACTTCGGGGAGATTAATTTTTGAGGGCCCCGCAACCGGTGGACAGTTTAGTTGGACAACTAATGGGCTGGATGGCTCCCCAGCCCCAAGTGGTATATATCTGTTTTGGGTGACTAACCCATTAGGAACCATGAATACAGTTGTTCAAGGGGTAATTGTTCGCGGCGAGTAAAAAAATGAAAGACACAACAAAGGCTCTTGTTATAGGTAAGTTAGCTGTTGGTGAAAAGGCCCATATTCTAAGATTGTGGACAAGAAAATATGGACCTCAAGCATATATAATTCATTCTATTAGAAGCAATAAAAATGGAATTAGGCCGGCAGTTTTGCTTCCCATGACTTTTATAAACGCAACAGTGCACCATGGCAATAATGATGGTTTAGAAAAAATAAAAGAAGTTGAGGTAGTTAAAATTTGGGATAGATTAACAACGAATCACATAAGACAGACTCTTTGTCTTTTTTCCGCAGAAATTTTGCAAAAAACTCTTCAAAATGGAGATGCTAGCTCTGCTTTTTTTGACGATTTCATAGTTATGTTAGATAGGTGGGACACAAGTAATGTAAACTTAGCGATGTCTGCAAATGAGATGCTTTTATTGGTCTGGAAACATCTTGGCTTTAATATTGACTCTAGAGATTTCCGGGATGGTTGTGTTTTAGACCTGCGTGAGGGAGTATTCGTTTCCAATACCCCTAATAATAGTGATTTTTTATCTCTAGAAACATCAAAAGAGCTTGTTTACTGGCTTAGAGACAGGAATAATTTGGTTTCTAAAACCGGACGTCTAGAAATAACTAATGGTTTGGTTCTGGGTTTAAAATGGCATTACCCTAGCTTAGGGAAAATTAATTCTTTAGAGATATTGAGATCAATTACTTTTTAGCTACTAAATGCCAGATTAATGAATAAACTAATTTATGCGAACAGAGCTTAGTGCAGCTTCAAGCTCTAGCATCATTTTTCTTTTTTTGGAGCTTGGAGCATATACCAAACTTGTCATAGATATTCTTTTGTTTTGTTTTTCGTCGAAAAAAGTATATGTAACAAATGGACCTCCTCCAAATCCCCCTTC
>CALKDS010000028.1 GCA_938084135.1 uncultured Flavobacteriales bacterium | reverse complement strand
CAAAGCTGCAACAATACCTGACAATCTTCCTCGACCTCCTGATTTAATATTTATTATTGATTGACCGATCATAGCGCATCCTCCCATTCCACCAAAAAGTCCATTTAAAATATTTGCTCCACCTTGAGCAATACATTCTCGATTCCCACTACCTCGGGTCTCTGTCAATTCATCAACAAGATTCAGTGTCATTAATGACTCAATTAAACCTATTGCTGCAAGAATTAAAGCATAAGGAACTATAAATTGCAGTGTCTGCCAATTCAATGAGATAAGAGGAATATTAAAACTTGGTAAGCCTGCTTTAATTCCTTTACCTCCGCCTTCATTAATAAATGACTTTACTGAAGACGTGTCTATATCTGCGAGAATTACTATTGATGAAACCAAGACAATAGCAATTAATGCTCCTGGTATATTCTTAGTTAGTTTAGGTAAAAAAAACATAATTAACATTGTTAAAATGACCAGTCCAATCATAATATAAAGAGAGCGTCCGGTAAGCCATTCTCCCTGAGTTTTGAACATCTCTAACTGGGATAAAAATATTACAATTGCTAAACCATTCACAAACCCCATCATTACTGAACTAGGTATCATTCGAACAAATTTGCCCATCTTTAAAAATCCAGCAAGAGTCTGAAAAATTCCTGTCAAGATAAGAGTTGCAAATAAGTATTGTAATCCGATCAATTCCCCTCCAGAAGCCAGAGCATTACCCTCACTGATCAAATGAACCATAACTACAGCCATTGCTCCTGTCGCACCTGAAATCATACCTGGTCGACCTCCAAATATCGAAGTGATAATTCCCATTATAAATGCTCCGTAGAGGCCTACTACTGGCGGTATCCCTGCTACAAATGCAAAAGCAACAGCCTCTGGGACCAGAGCTAAGGCAACTGTTATCCCCGATAAAATGTCATCCTTAATGGTCCCTTGGGACCTTTCAAAAAACTCAGTAATTAATTTCAATTTTCCTTAAACTAGTTAGCGGGCGAAAGTAGTTATAATTGCTAACTCAATAAGCCATTAAAAAAGTTCTTTGATAAGAATACTTCTAACCATGAAACTAGTTATAATGTATTCCAAACTTTAAGCTAATCAAATAATTAATCTCCTTAAAGATCAACTGCATAATTGAGCAAGTTCCTCATAGAGTCTAATCAACTCAACATTATTATATTCTTCCTGAGTCAAGGGCTCATTATTATATTCATATTGCATAAGCATTCTAGCAAGCATTTGCATGAATTGCAAATCGGTCTGGATTTCATTTTGAATAGCTCTTTTATCCGAACCCTTAAACTGAGCATAGTATCTCAATTCTTCTTCCATTGCATTAGAAAAATCCTGCACGTAATTCATAGCTCTTTCCTTTGCACCAGCCTGGTAATATCCTTCTATTAGGTTCAGGAAGAAATAATCATAACCCAATTTATTCACAGGCATTTTTTCCATAGCAAAATCTAAAACTTTCAATGCTTCGTCACTTCTTCCTAAACGAGAAAGTTCAGAAGCGAGTCTCCCATAATTAATACGCAAATTGAAACTAGATCTTCTAACTGTCTCATCTAGAAATACATCTGGCTTTTCCATGTTCCCAAAGTTGAACTTACTTTCATTGCCTTCAGGATTATACATTACAGATAGCATTTTATCAGCATTTACCGAGCCGAAATCAAACTGATTTCCAGACCCTTCTGTTACTACTGGAACAAACCTGTAGGCAAGCCCCTCCAGGCGAAAATACTTTTGCAGCCAAAAGAAAGAACTAGCCGAGCTTCCCACAGTGGTAGAAAAATAAATTGGCCTTGACCAATTATTATTCGAAATCAAATCTATCAACATGAGATCTCTTTTTGAGATTACATTGGAATTCCAATTCCAATCAATAAAATCGACAATTTTTGATGAATCTAATACAACACCATTTGAAATAACCGCACTTTTGTCAACTGGGATGCGGAATTTTTTCATCGGGAAAAACTGTAATTTTTTTGGACTCTGGGTGTTTGGAAATGCTGTAAAGAAAACACCATCATCATTACGCAAAGCATAATCTATGAAGTCTTGAGCGTACCATCTTCCAGTTATTTTTAAATCTTGATAATAAAGAACATCTCGAGTCCCCTGAACATAATCCTTTTTCTCTAAAGTAAAAGGAACAGCATCTCCATCATAAAATTTTCTCTTCATCATATCAATATACCAATCGGTATTTAATAAAGACAAGTTGACGATCCTTACATCTGTTCGATATCCCTCAACCTCTTGAACATACCATAACGGGAAAGTGTCATTATCCCCATTCGTGAAAAGAATAGCATTTGGTTCACAGCTATTTAAATACATTTTTGCAATCTCTCTGGCTGTATAACGATCACTTCGGTCGTGGTCGTCCCAATTCTGCGCCGCCATTAGAGAAGGAATTGCTAATGCAATAACCGTTATTATTGATGCAGATATTGAGCTTCTGTATTTACCTAACCATTCATAAATAGCAATAACTCCTATACCAATCCATATTGCAAAAACATAGAATGATCCTACAAAGGCATAATCTCTTTCTCTAGGTTCAAAAGGTTTATGATTTGTATAAACTACAATAGCTAGACCTGTAAATAGAAATAATAATGAAACGACCCAAGCATTCCTTTTATCACGCTTAGCCTGGAAGTAAAGTCCCGCTAATCCGAGGATAAGTGGGAGTCCAAAATAAACATTTCGCGAGGGGTTACTTAGAAAATGTGCGGGCAAATTGTCTTGTGGCCCAAGTCTCATCTTATCAATGAATGATATTCCGGTAATCCAATTGCCCTTGGTTAATTCATATCTATTCTGATCATCATTTTGTCTTCCCGAGAAATTCCACATGAAGTAACGAAACCACATTTGACCAACCTGGTAATCCATAAAGAATCTAAAATGGTCTTTAAATTCAAGTTTATCTGTCTTTTTAACCCCCATAAGTTTTTGATAATTTTCAACATGATTTGCCTGATCAGACCACATTCTTGGGAAGAAACTGATATCATTTTTTGAATAATTAGGTTTGGATGCTTTTCCATTATTGGTAATTTCATATTCACCAGTTTCCTTACTAAACGCGTATGCAGGAGGTCCATCTGTGTAAGGCTTTTTACTGTCTAGCTGACTATTAAAGCTTTGTCCAAATAAAATAGGCCAATCACCATATTGATCTCTATTGTAATAAGAAAGAAGAGCCATGGCGTCTTCTGGATTATTCTCATCGATGGGAGTATTTGCGTTAGATCTGACAGCTAAAACGATAAAGCTAGAATAACCAATAAGAAGAAAAACCAAAGCATGAATACCTTGTGAAATCAATGGCCGGTTATTTCTCTTTGCCCAACGTATTCCAAAGTAAATAAACCCACCTAACAATAAGACTGCAATAAAAGAACCTGAATTTTTAGGCATACTAAGTGAATTCACAGCAGTGATTTCTAACCAGCCAAAAAGCGAAAGGACAAAAGGAATTATAACTGCAAAAACTAGCGCTAATATTCCTATTGAGGCAGCATTAGCAAGAACCCATTTCTTCCAATTCACCTCAGGAAATTTCTTGTAGAAATAGATCATTACAACTGATGGAATTGTTAAGAAAACCAGTATATGAATCCCGACAGATAACCCTGTTAGGTATGCAATTAGGAGTAGCCAACGATTAGCATATTCGTCTGAATCTACGACAGATTCCCATTTTAAAACTGCCCAAAAAGCTATGGCTGTAAAACAACTTGACATTGCATAAACCTCTCCTTCCACAGCTGAAAACCAGAATGAGTCACTGAATGTAAATGCTAAAGCACCTACTAATCCTGAACCTATCAAAATAATTTCTTGGCCTTTAGATATATCAACTGTAGCAAATAGTTTTCTTCCAAGCATTGTAATAGTCCAAAACAGAAAAGGAATTGTAAATGCACTAGAAAGTCCTGAAACCATATTTACATAAAAAGCCTGTCTTGAGACATCTCCAAGCGCTAATTGTGAAAGCACATTTGCAACTAATTGAAACACCGGAGCCCCAGGGGGATGACCAACTTGAAGCTTTACTGAAGTAGCAATGTATTCACCACAATCCCAAAAACTCACCGTAGGCTCTAAAGTACTTACGTAAGTGAATAATGCAATCAGGAAAGTGACCCAACCCATGAGGGAATTGACTTGTTTGAAAGAGAGATTCATAGAGCTTGAAATTATTAAATAGAACCGCTAAGATACTATTATGACTTAGATCAATAAACTTTATATGCGTTAAAGAGCATTGCTCATGTCAACTCCAAGTTTACGGCCTATCAGTTGGCTAAGCTTCACTCTTAAACTTGGATGCTGAATATCCGCAATCGCGTCATTAGCAAAAGCCAACATTAATAATGCCTTTGCTTCTTTATTTCTTATGCCCCTAGCTCTTAGATAAAATAAAGCATCTTCATCAAGCTGGCCAATCGTGCAGCCATGTGAGCATTTTACGTCATCTGCGAATATTTCAAGTTGAGGTTTAGTGTCAACAGTCGCCTTTTCGCTTAGAATTAAGTTATTATTCTGTTGATATGCCTGTGTTTTTTGAGCATCAATATGAACATATATTTTCCCATTAAAAACTCCTCGAGAAGATTCATCATAAATTCCTTTATAAGCCTCGTGACTAGAACAATTTGGGGCAATATGATCAACTCGCGTATGATGATCAACAAGTTGACGATCACTGCCTAAAGAAAGTCCAAACATTCTAGCTTCAGCTCCTTTTCCAGTCAAAGAAAAATCTAAATTATTTCTTATAAGTTTTCCCCCAGTTGAAATAGTATGAACTATTGCTGTGCTATCCTTTTCTTGATGAATCTTACTGTGTTGCGTTAGAGAAGCATTAGACGAATCATGTTGAAGTTTGACCCAATGTATTTTTGCATTTGAACCAATATGAAGTTCATCAACAGCATTTGTCCATGTTTCATGGTTTGTCAACGAATGATGTCGTTCAATTATCTCAGCACTTGACCCCTCTGAAAGGATGATCAAACTCCTTGTTTGATTAAATACAGGAGTGTCTCCCGTGCTGATGTATAGGACTTGAATTGGCTTATCAACAATTGTATTTTTAGGAACATTTATATATAAGCCTTCCCAGGCTAACCCAGTATTTAATTGAACTAATGGGCCGTCATCCTTTGTTAGTTTATTAAAATAACTTTCAACAACCTCTGGATATTTTTTCCATGCACTTCCCAAGGTACATATATCATAATTAGTATGAGTTGTCTCAGAAAGCCATGATGAGTACCGTCCATTAATAAATACTACCTGATAGCAATCTATATCATTGACAAGGAATTGTTTGATATCATTGAAATCAATTTGTTCTTCTTGATCAAGGGGAACAAATGGCGAAGGAAAAAGATAATCTGGGGTGATTAATTTCTTTAATGAAGTATACTTCCATTCCTCATCTCTTACTGATGGAAATCCCTCAATCTCAAATTTTTCAATTGCACTTCTGCGCTGAGAGGTTATCTGTTCACTTGATGCTTGGGCAAATTGTGTTTCATTTAACCAATAAAAAGCGGACAAACGATCCTTCATTTCTGCTCCTTTTTGATCCAATCATAACCCCGTTTTTCCAATTCAATGGCTAACTCTTTACCTCCTGACTTTACGATTTTTCCATTAAATAGAACATGAACAAAATCTGGGATAATATAATCAAGGAGTCTTTGATAATGAGTAATTACTATGAATGCGTTTCTATCACTGCGCAAAGCGTTAACCCCATTAGCAACAACTCTTAGAGCATCAATATCCAGTCCGGAATCAGTTTCATCAAGAATTGCCATTTTCGGTTCTAGCATCGCCATCTGAAAAATTTCATTTCTTTTCTTTTCCCCGCCACTAAATCCTTCATTTAATGACCGACTTAAAAATCCTTTATCCATCTCTAAAACTTTCATTTTTTCACGCATCAGTTTTAACATAGGTGATGCTCCTAAAGACTCTTCACCTTTAGCTTTGCGAATTTCATTTAGCGCAGTTCTGATAAAATTAGATACAGTAATTCCTGGAATTTCCACTGGATATTGGAAACTTAAGAAAAGGCCAAGATGTGCCCGTTTTTCTGGAGGAAAATTCAACACACTCTCACCATCAAAAAGAATATCTCCACTAATTATATCATATCCATCATGCCCTGCTATAACATTGGATAACGTGCTCTTCCCTGATCCATTGGGGCCCATTATTGCATGGACCTCGCCAGGGTTGATTTTTAAATTAATTCCATTAAGAATTACCTTATTATCAATACTCGCATGAAGATTAACTATTTCTAACATAATATTTTAATTATCCAACAGAGCCCTCAAGACTAATCGCCAGTAACTTTTGAGCTTCCACCGCAAATTCCATCGGTAATTGATTTAAAACATCTTTGCAGTATCCATTTACTATAAGAGCAATTGCCGCTTCAGGATTCAAACCTCTTTGCTGGCAATAAAAAATTTGGTCTTCACCTATTTTTGAAGTTGTTGCCTCATGTTCTGTTTTAGCTGTTGAATTTTTTACTTCGATATATGGGAATGTATGAGCCCCACACTTATCTCCCATCAGAAGAGAATCGCATTGAGAAAAGTTTCTTGCATTTTTTGCTCTTGGCCCCATTCTAACCAACCCTCTGTAGCTATTATGACTTTTCCCAGCACTTATTCCTTTACTAATTATCGTGCTCTTGGTATTGCTACCAAGATGTAACATTTTTGTTCCAGTATCTGCTTGCTGAAAATTATTAGTCAACGCTACCGAATAAAATTCGCCTATGCTATTATCCCCTTTCAAAATACAGCTAGGGTACTTCCAAGTTACCGCAGACCCTGTCTCAACTTGAGTCCATGATATCTTAGCTTGAGTTTCACAAATTCCTCTTTTGGTGACAAAATTGAAGACCCCACCTTTCCCATTAGAATCTCCTGGAAACCAATTTTGGACAGTTGAATATTTGATTTCAGAATCGTCCATAGCTATTAATTCTACTACAGCAGCATGCAATTGATTTTCGTCCCGTTGCGGTGCCGTGCACCCTTCCAAATAACTAACATAACTCCCTTTGTCCGCTATCAACAGAGTTCGCTCGAACTGACCTGTCCCAGCTTCATTTATACGGAAGTAGGTGCTAAGTTCCATTGGACATCTAACACCATTGGGAATGTAACAAAATGACCCATCTGTAAATACAGCACTATTCAATGCGGCATAATAATTATCTGATTTTGGGATTACAGTTCCCAAGTGTTTTTTTACCAATTCAGGATGTTCCTTTATTGCCTCACTCATAGAACAAAAAATAATTCCTTTTTCCTTTAACGTTTTCTTAAATGTTGTAGCTACGCTAACTGAGTCCACTACAATATCCATAGCAACTCCAGAAAGTCTTTTTTGCTCATCTAAGCTAATTCCTAATTTTTCGAATGTTTTGAGTAATTCAGGGTCTACTTCATCGAGACTATCATATTGTTTTTTCTTAACAGCCGAATAGTAAGATATATTTTGAAAATCAGGCTTTGAATAGCTCACATTAGCCCAGTCTGGTTCATCCATTTCCTTCCAGACCTTATAGGCATCTAACCTCCAATCCGTCATCCATTGTGGTTCATCTTTTTTTAGAGATATCTGCCTGATAACATCCTCGCTCAGGCCAGGCTCTATTGTGTCAGAATCTATCTCTGTCGAAAAACCGTACTTGTAGTCACTGGATGTTACCTCATCAATGATCTTATCATTATCACTCACAATGAAAAGCTTTCTCCGCAGCCGCATGTTCTAGAGGCATTGGGGTTATTAAAAGCAAACCCTTTACCATTAAGTCCACCACTGTACTCTAATGTCGTTCCGATAAGGTACAGCAAGCTCTTTTTTTCAACTAAAACTTTAATGCCATTCTCTTGAAAGAGCTGATCTCCATCTTTAGCTTGATCAACAAAATCCATGTCATAGCTCAATCCTGAACAACCGCCACTTTTAACACCAACTCGAACAAACGAAGAGTCAGTGTTTTTACCATCTTCTTTCATGAGAGATGTAACTTTTTTAGCAGCCTCAATGGAAACATTGATCATTTAATTGTATTCTAATTGATTTACAAATATACGAAGCCCTTTGTTACCCCATAGTGGATATTATCGACTTAAATGAAGAATTTTTAATCCATTTGACCCCAGCTCTACTCTATTAGAATTTGATACTCTCTTACGTTCATTAAAGTCCATTTGAAGCTGAGTATCCAAAATTATTTCGATATCCTTAAAAGATAACTCGGTCATTCTATTCATGTCAAAAATTTCTACTCTGTCACTGCGATTCATCAAAATCAATATAATCTCATTGTCATCATACCAGCAATAGGCGTATACTTTATCGTAAGGAGCCCAATGTCTAAAAGATCCCGTATTGATTAAGGGATATGATTCTCGAATTTGGGCCATTTCGCGAACGAAACTTAGAGCATCGCTTTCGTCTTGACTGAGACCAGAATTGTTGAACGCATTACGATCGCCCTTTTTCTCTCCCCAACCTCCGGGCATATCTTCTCGAATTTTTCCATGATCATCAAGCTCCTTCAGTAGTATTTCTGTTCCGTATAATAAGCATGGTATCCCTCTCATTGTGTATAACATGGCCACACCCATTTTATAAAGAGACATATCCTCTTTAATCTTTCCAAAAAATCTTCCCTCGTCATGATTATCTAAAAATGTAATAAACTTAGAAGGAGACTTATATTGATAATCTAGGCCTAAATTTTTATAAAATGTGTTCAAGCCACTATTCCATGTCGTTGGATTTTCTAAAGCATCTTTCCATGAGGAATACATCATAAAGTCAGCTGCCCCGTCCAAAGTTTTATGTTCGTTAAAATAAAATCTTTGTGAGCTTCCGTCATGCACCCAAGCCTCACTGAAAATAAAAAAATTCGGAAAAACTTTATGAATCTGTTTTGACCAATTATCCATGAAATTTTGATCTGGATAAACCCATGTATCAACCCTAAATGCATCAACTCCAACTTCTTCAATCCACCAAAGGCTATTTTGAATTAAATAATTTGAACACCTTTCATCTCTTTGATTGATATCAACCATGGAATGAACAAACCAACCATCTGTGAATTGCTTCTTATCAATGGGGGCAGCATATGGGTCAAAAATTGAGGTGTAGCGATGATTCGTTAAAGCTGTACTGTCCACCTCACCTCTTTCATCTAAGTCAGAATTAAGCGGCCAAGAATTTATCCAAGCGGAATCAGGAGGATCCTGAAATAATCTATTATACGTGCCCATATGATTGGGAATCACGTCCATCACTAATTTCATTTCTCGCTTATGCAATTCTCTTGAATATTTCTTGTAAGCCTTCATTCCGCCAAAACGAGGATCAACCTTATAGTGATCTGTAATTGCGTACCCATGATAAGAATAAACAGGCATATCATTAATTAGTATAGGATTTGTCCACACCGCGCTAGCGCCAAGAGATTTGATATAATCAAGGTGATTAGTTAATCCTTGAAGATCACCTCCGTGTCTAGAAAACCCTTCATTACGATTTATAGTTTTTTCTCTCAAACCTTTTACGATGTCATTGTCTTTATTGCCATTTACAAATCGATCCGGTGTAACCAGATATATTAAGTCCCTTTGGTCTAGGCCAATAAACTCATGAAGGTTTTTTCTTCGACTCTTAAACTCATAAGTAATTGATATCGGGACCCTAAAATTATCTCCCGTTCGCCAGCCCATAATTTTTAACTTCTGAGAAGGGGCATTAGGTTCAATATTCAGAGTCACATAATGGTAGTCTCTATTCTGAGCTTCTTCATCTTTAACCATCGAAATATCATTGCCTATTACTTCTGAAATTATGTAATTTTCGTTTGACTTAAGCTTTATCTCTATTAATAACTCAAGAGAACTATAATTCATTCCCGCCCACCAATGGGGAGGGTCAATTCTAATTTCCGAAGGTTGATTTGCGGAACCAGAAAAAGTCAATAGTAAAATAGCGAGACAAATGAAATATTTCATATGAATTATTTATTAAAAATAAAGGCCGGACATGCCGGCCTTTATAGTTATTCAGAGATAGATTTATAGACTTACAGCAATTCGCTGGATTGATCTTTCACCATTTACAATTACCTCAACGAGATAAGTTCCGTTTGGAACTATTTCTCCCGATGCAGTATTCAAGTTCCAATTTGTGATGTTTTTTCCAACAGAAATATCATGACCAAATGAATTCACTCGCTGCCCCAAAACATTATAAACATTTATCATTCCTGACTCCTGTGTCTTAGAATCAAAACTTATAGAAACTGGCCCATTAGAAGGGTTAGGATAAACTGAAAGGCCCTCTAAGATTACCTCATCTAATGATATAGAAGCTGCTGAACCATCGCACTGATAACATTTATCCCAACAATATTTCAATATTGTTCCATTCACTGATGGTACCACAAGCTCCCTGTTGATATTCCCTGCACCATCATCGATACCGCAATTATCACTTGCAATAGTAGATGTTAATGTATCCGTTCCTTCGTTAGTTCCCCAATCTCCATTGACAAACTTATAAAGTTGCGTAACACCAATTGAAGTAGATGGATAAGTTACTGTGATCTGCCATACGTCTGATCCTAGATCAATCATTGCAGAATTTGAATCCGTTGGGTTCCAATCTAACATCGCGTTAGATCCATTGGTACCTCCTTGAGCAGCAAAATTACCACCGACACGAATTCCATTTGCAGCAATCGTATTCCCGGAAGCAACATAGTCTGCTACGTCTACATGATATACGACATCTACTTGACCATAGGCCATTGTTGACATCATTAATGCCAACGCTAGTGTAAAGATTTTTTTCATAGTGTTGATTTAATTAATTAGAATTGATTTAATAGCCTGGGTTTTGTACCAGGTTTTGGTTTGAAAGAACATCCGAAGAGGGTATTGGATATAAATTATAATGTGAACTTGTTGAGGTCCCAAATTGCTCATTTCCTTTAAAAGGCCATAAGTAATCTCCTCCAGTAAATTGTCCAAATCTAATAAGATCTGATCTTCTATGCCCTTCCCCATATAATTCTCGAGCTCTTTCATCCAGAATATCCTGAAGATTCAACGTTGAAATATTCATAGAACTATTTCCATAAGCACGTTCGCGAACAAAATTAAAATATCCTACTCCATCAGAAATATTCTGACCTGTTCGAACAGCGCATTCCGAATACATTAAATAAATATCTGCAAGCCGAAACATAGGAAAATCAATATCCACAAAAGTTACGGGTTCAGATCCCACTGAACCATCCCGATTCGTATTATTCCATTTCGTAATTGCGATACCTTCTGTAAAAGTGCCGATCGTTGTAATTGTATCCTCTTGTCCATCAAGATGAACCATTCGTCGAGAATCTAAAGTGTCTGAAAACTTGTCATACCAGGCTTTCGTAGCTCGATTTCCCTGCCAACCAGAAGTTGTGCCAAAGGAAGGGATATCCATGGAACCGCCTAAATGAGAATGAAGCAAAAATGTTGTTCCTCCGTATGTTCTGGTGCGATTACCATCAAAATTTACAGCAAAAATAAATTCTGGCGAAAGATGATTATCCGCATTAAAATTATAAGCATAATCAGGCTCTAACGAGTAACCTGCACTAATCAAAGAAGCACAATCAGCCATACAATTTTCATAATTCGGCTGCCCAATATACACCTCCGAATTTAGATATAATTTTGATCTCAATGCGAATAACGCACCTCTATCTGCTCTTCCATAATCTACTGTTAAGGCAGGTTTCAATAATGGCTCGATACTATTTAATTCTGTAAGAATCCAATTAAATAAATCTTTTCTCATTATTTGCTGTGGGAAAAATAATCCAGGATTGTCTGTCTCGTCAACAAAAGGCACATTCCCAAATAAATCTAAAGCATGATAATAACTTAAAGCACGCAAAAATCTTGCTTCAGCTGCCATGTCTACAATCATTATTTTTTCTTGATCCCTAAATGAATGATCATCCATCCACTGAGAATCCGTGTACCTGAGGAATTCATTTGCCAGAGTGATCTGGTAATAAATTCGGTAATACATGGCCGAGACAAAAGAACTGTTATCATTCCAAGTCATCGAATTTAACTCAGGTATTCCTGGGTCATTCCAGCCGCATACTTCCTCATCCGTAGGGAGCTCTTGAAGATTCCAAAGTACTCTGACGTATTGAGAGAACCCTTCATCAATGCCGCCAATGTCAGGCATCCCCGCAGGGCCTTGATTCCCAGATATTGCAAGACCAGCATATAGCTTAGCTAAAACATTAATGTAATTTCCTGGATCCGAATAAACTGCATCTGCATTTAGGCCATAGCGAGGAGTCAAATTCAGATCATTCGAACATGAGCCTGATAGCACCGAAGCCAAAAAAGCAAAACCGATTAATTTTAAAGTCTTCATTTTATATCAATTAGAAGTTAACAGTGACTTGAATATTAAATACTCGAGGTCTTGGGTAAATCATGTTGTCTCTTCCTCCAGTCACTTCTGGGTCTAAACCCGAATAGCTTGTAATTACCAGGGCATTTTGTAGGGAGAGGTTTATGCTAGTAGCAAACTGATCTTTGTATAGTGCTCCAAAATTGTAACCGAGATATAAATTATCTAATCGCAAGAAAGAGGCATCTTCTAAATAATATGAAGATAGATACTGAGGGAACCTAAACTCTGAATTTAGATAATCTGAAGTTAAATTATTCAAATGACGCATAGATCCACCAACCTCAAAATAATTAGCATGAGTTGCATTCAGGTTGTTATACATGACCTGACCTGTCTCTGCTCTCCAGGTCATCCCCCCAGAAAATCTCTTGTGCGAAAACGATGTATTAAACGCAAACATTTGTCGGGGCTCGGGACTTGAATTCACATGAGCAATAAGATCACTAGAGTTGATAATCCCATCACCATTTTGATCAACATATGCCTCATAATTATCAATTTTACCATTGCCATCTACATCTACAACCCCTGAATAAGAATCAATGTTTCCGCTCCTCTCAATTGGTTTATTATTGGCATCATATATCTGTTCATAGGTGAAAAATGTAAACATCGGCATTCCTAAAGCATGGATCTGAATAGTGTTTCCTACTCCGCCAGAAATTCCGCCAACTTGGATTCCCGGTGACGAAGTGTCTTGAACTATCGACAATTTTGTGATCTGATTTCGGTTTCTCGTCGCGTTAAAACCCACATCCCAATTGGTATTCGGGTTATTTATCAATACAAAATTTATTGATGTCTCTAGACCATTATTGGTCATAGCGCCTACATTGGTCAAAACACTATTTGAGAAGTTGGTTCCAGCAGGAATTGGTATAACTGCCAATAAATCTGTTGTGTTCTTGTTATAGAAATCTATAGAGCCATTTACTCTTCCCTTTAGAAAACCAAAGTCTAATGCAATATTACTTGTCGCTGTTTTTTCCCATTGTAAATTATAATCGTAGGCATCTGGCCGCAGAACATCAACAAAAGAATTCCCAAATTGATATTGAGCTGTGGCTGTTCCATAATTGTAATTGGGGATATATCCATAGTCATTAAATATATCTTGCTGGCCAGTAACTCCATATCCAACTCTTAATTTTAGTCTTGAAAAGAACTTGAGATCTTTAAAAAAATCTTCTTCATTAATATTCCATCCCAAAGCAGCAGAAGGAAAGAATCCCCACCGTGCTGTTTTTGAAAATCTTGAAGATCCGTCAGAGCGGACAGTGGTGGTTAGCAAATATTTATTACTAAAATTAAAGTTTGCTCTCCCGTAAAATGACATAAGAGCATTTTCCGTAAAAAAAGGATTCGGATTTGCAGGAGAAATTGTGTCTCCTGACGCACTTAAGTTAGGATAGGTAGGAGATGACGAACTCCAATGCTGGAAAGAATACCCACCGGTAAAATCCGAACTAATATTATTACTTAAATCTTCTTTGTAATTAGCATATAACTCGATCAGTCTATTTGTTCTTGTTGATTGATATTGATTGTCTTCTCCTCCATTATTGAAATTCATAGCGGCATCAGCAGGAACGCGAACCGTACCACTAGTAGATGATTGTTCGCCACCAATATTCATAAATAAATGCAGGTCTTTTGACGAAAATGGTTGATAATTAAAAAGAATATTACCTAAAAAACGATTATTTCTCTGAAGATCTTCTCTGAGATTTAAAAGCCCAACGGGATTTCTTGGGGAGAGGACCGATGGATTTCCATTTGGCATCAGCCACTCGAAATATCCACCATAAGAACTTGTATCATCCGATAAAACCGGTCGAGTGGGATCAAAAAATACAGCAGTTCCTATAGCGCCTTGATTCGCATAAACATTGTCTGAACGTATTAGTTTCGCACTTGTATTTGCTTTTAATTTGCCATTCAAAAAACTTGGAGTGGCGTTAAGTGTTGCGCTATATCTATCCAGCTGCGATGTCTTTAAAACTCCTGCTTCTTTATAGTAACCTAGGCCCAAGCGATAAGGTATTTTTTTAAGACCTCCTGAGAGTGATAGATTATAGTCATTTACGGCGCCTGTTTGATATATCTCATTTTGCCAATCTGTATATGTGTCCGGGTCTGATGTTCCAAGTCTCGCCACTTGACTAGAAGTCCCTTTCTCAGTAATTAAATCACGAAACTGATCTGTAGTTAAAACATCAATTCGATTATTCACTCTCTTTGTCGATCTTAAATAATTAAAATTCACCTCAAGTGACTCACTGGCTTTGCCTTTTTTCGTGGTAACAAGAATAACTCCATTTGCTGCTCTAGATCCATAAATCGCAGTTGCAGAAGCATCCTTGAGGATTGTAAAACTCTCTATATCCGAAGGGTTTAACAATCCTAAACCATCAGAAGGAAGTCCATCAATAACAATTAAGGGATCATTACTTGCATTTAATGAGGATCCACCTCTTATTCTAATTCTACTCCCTGCTCCAGGCATACCGCTATTCGATGTGATTCGAACACCGGGGGTTTTCCCCACAATCAGTGCCTCGGGGGTAGAAAAAGCCCCTTTCTGAAAAGATTTTGATTTTACGGAAACCAATGAGCCTGTCAAATCTTTTATATTTTGAGAACCGTATCCAACGACTACAATTTCATCTAATTCGTTAGACGATGGATCCAAAGAAACATTTAAAACATTTTCACTTAAAACATTTTCACTAATCTCATTCTCAATGGTTTCAAAACCCAAAGCGGAAAAGACTAAAACTGCATTTTTGGAGACTTCAATCGAATACTCTCCATCAAAATTTGTGACAGATGCCTTATTTGTTCCTTTTTCTTTTACCGAAACAGAAGGGACTGGCTCGCCTGAAATTTTGTCGGAAACCGTTCCTGAAATTATAGTTTGAGCAATAATTGAAGTGCTCGAAATACAAAAAAATATCGCTGCACCAATAGTATGTTTCCAGTTCATTGTCTAGATATTATTGAAAGATAAATATATATCTAAATAATGAAAGTGTATAATTTACACTATAGTATATTTTACCATAAGTACTTTTTCACCTTTTATTATGCAAAGGACAAAAAATATAATAGTGTTTAAATGACTGTAAACGAATTTTAACAGTGCTCAGTAAAAGCAGCCGTCAAGTTTTGCGAAATCATTTCAGCTGGTCTTCCTTCAATATGATGACGCTCAAGCATGTGTACCAACTCCCCATCCTTAAATAATGCCATACAGGGAGAAGAAGGAGGGAATGGAAGCATGAGCTCGCGAGCCTTGTCAACAGAATCTTTATCATTTCCGGCAAATGCTGTTATTAAATGGTCAGGCTTTTTCGATGCTTGATCGACTGCCATTCTAACCCCCGGTCTTGCGGCTGCCGCCGCGCATCCACAGACGGAGTTTATGACTACCAAAGTGGTCCCTTTAGCATTCGTTATCGCATCTTCCATAGGATTCGATTCACGGATTTCATGGAATCCAGCATTTGTCAATTCTTTTCGCATTGGTTCGATTAAATCTTCTGGATACATAATTTGTAATTTTTAAAGTATGATTTGAACGAAATATGATTCAATTAAGTTTTGTTCAAATTTAATGCCGAATAATTTCAAACGACAACTTGTCAGAGAAAATAAGAAATGAAATTTTACATTTGATTATTGTTGTTCTCGGGTATTTGTATAAGGAGCTATTTATTAATTTTATAGTAAGATTTTGGCACAACGATGTTTAATAAATTTATTTTTTCTTTTTTTCTAATTATTCTAAGCTTTTCCATTAACGGTCAAGAGCCAATTAAAATTTTACAAAAAGCTGAAAAAGCAAATCAGCAAATAGCTTCCTATTCCGAAATAGAGATAACGTCAGAGAGGCCAAGGTATACAAAGAAAATAAAACTCAGAAATTGGAGCCTAAATAATAACTATTCTATGGTTGAAATAATATCTCCAAAACGAGATTCCGGAATGATTTATATGAAATCAGGGAAAAGGCTTTTTACATATTCTCCCAAAACAAATCGAATTATCAAACTGCCTTCCTCGATGCTTGCTCAAGGATGGATGGGCACTGATGCACAGTTTGATAACATCTTAGGTGCGGCCTCATTATCGAAAGACTTTACTCACGAGTTAAAGTTGCCTGTTAATGTAAATGATGAATCTTGTCATTTTATTCGTTGCGTCCCCTTACCTGAAACTCCTGTTGCTCACGATCACATTGATGCATTCATAAATAAACAAAATGGAAGGATAAGTCGTCTAGAAGTTTATAATAAAAAAGGAGCTTTGATTCAGCAGATAGATTTTCTGGAATATAAGATTATTGATGGGATTCAAATTCCTGTTTCACTTAAGTTTAGTACCAAAAAAGGAACTCAAAATACAGAATTAAAAATTTTAGCTTGGAAAAAGCGACCAGACTTGAAGCAAACCTTTTTCACAGAATCAACAATGAAAAACTTAGGGCCATGAGTTTATCCTTAACAATGGCATGGAGGAATCTAGGAAGGAATAGAAGGCGCAGTGCAATTACTGGATCTGCAGTAGCCTTTGCGCTTTTTTTTGCGATCTCATTAAGGTCTTTTCAATTGGGCATCTACGAACATATGGTTGACACCCTTGTTGGAGGAATATCCGGATATATCCAAGTCTCTGATAGTGCTTATTGGCCTGCTCAAAATATAGATTTGGCGATCCCCGAAAATCCTCAATGGAAGAAAACTCTTGAAAATGACAACAGAATCAAAAGTGTAAGACCAAGGTTGACAGGGTTCGCTCTATTAAGTTCTGAAAAAGAAAGCTCTGTTGCCAAATGGATGGGTGTTGACTTTGAACAAGAGGATACTGCATTTTGGAAAAATAGATTGAGATCAGGAAATTTTAATCCCAACTTTAAAAAAAATATACCTGTGTGGCTTGGTAAAAGATTAGCGGAGGGGTTAAATGTCGATGTTGGTGATACAATTGTTGGTCTTGGGCAAGGGTATCAAGGAGGTATGGCCAATGACCTACTAATTGTTGCAGGAACTTTGACTCTTGGGAATCCCGAACTGGAAAAAAGAGCAGCAGTTCTCAGGTTCAACGATGCGCAAGAGTTCAGCGGAGCTTATGGCATGTGGGGATCTGTTTTAATCACACCTTATCAAAAAGAAAAATCTCTAAGCTTAAGTTCACAATTGTCTTCAGAGCTCAAGCTAGAAGGTGCCAGCTGGAGTTCATGGGAAGAGCGAATGCCTGAACTTAAACAAATCATTCAAGCAGATTCTGCAGGTGGAGTCGTAGTCCTTTTTATTTTATACACTGTCATTTCCTTTGGCCTTTTGGGTACTATGATTATGCTTGCAAGTGAGCGCCGAAGAGAATTTACCATGCAGATTGCTCTTGGTGTCAAAAGAAGTGTGCTGGCAAAAGTTGTATTAATTGAGGCTCTACTAGTCGGGGCTTTCGGTTCTGTTTTCGGAATCATTCTGGGTAGAAGCTTAGCTTATTATTTACATTTAAATCCACCAAGATTACTCGGTGATGCGGCATTAGCCATGGAAAATATGGGTTGGGAACCGGTATTGCCACCATCATTAGATTGGTCTATAACATTTACTCACACAGCAATAGTAATTTGTATAGTTCTCTTGGTCAGTTTATGGCCAGTATTAACAGTTTATAAATCTTCAGCAATAAACCGATGAAAATAATAATTATGGCATGGAGAAATATATGGAGGACTGCATGGCGCTCATTGGTGGTAATTGGAGCTATGTCACTTGGTGTCTGGTCAGGAATTTTCATGATGGGATGGATAAACGGGTTAAATGATCAACGAACGATAAGTATGTTAGACGATAATGTTGGACACGGCCGTATTTGCTCCAAAGATTTTCTTGAAAAACCGGAAGTATTTTCAACCATTAATAACCTTGAAGCACTCTCAAATAAACTGGTTGCAGATTCCAATGTAACAACTTTTTCGTCAAGAGTCATTTGTAATTCAATGATACGAGCAGGCTCGGGATCTGCTCCTATCATAGCGTATGGTGTTAACCCAAACAACGAAAAAAAAGTCTTCAAATCAGTACAAAATATTTCGAGTGGAGGATTTTTAAAAGGACAAGTTGGAGATGAAGTTGTTTTGGGTGAAGCTTTGGCCCGAAAACTTGAAGTTGATATTGATGATAGGGTAGTTTTAACTTTCCAAGACATAAACGGAGATGTACGAAGTGCCTTATTTTGGCTAGTTGGAATCTATGATGGGGCATCAAGCATGATTGAAGAATCCATAATCTATGTTCCTTCAAAAACTATTTCTTTTCAAATGGGATTGATAGATTCAATTGAGCTATCTAACGAGAGTCAAATAATAGCTCATGAAATTAATTACAGAGTGAAGAATCCTTATGAGATTAAAAAAGTAAACAATGCTCTTGAGTCAAGCTTTTTGAAAAATAGAAAATCCGAATCTCAATCAATAGTCTTTCGGACATGGAAAGAGGTTAGTCCTGATTTAGGGGTAGCTGACGCTATACTGGCTCAAAGTTTACTTCTTTTCATGATGATCATTTTACTGGCTATGTCTTTTGGGATTTTGAATACCATGCTCATGGCTATTTTAGAAAGGACAAGAGAGTTGGGTATGCTGATGGCTATTGGAATGAACAAGAAGAAAATATTTAAACTAATTGTCTCAGAAACGATTTTATTGAGCTTTGTGGGGCTCCCTTTTGGGCTTTTTTTAGGACATATTTCTCTTTTAATAACCTCTAAAACTGGCATCACCCTTAAGTCAGTTGAACAAGGTTTTGAACAAATGGGTCTGGAGGCTACCGTCTACCCTTCCGTTGTTCCAGAATATTATTTGCCTATTACAGGACTAGTTTTGATTTTATCCTTCTTATCATCAATATATCCAGCTATAAAAGCACTAAAACTAAATCCAATTGAGAGCATGAGAGTTCTTTAAATATTATTTGATATGTCACTTATTCGTCTAGAAAATTTAAATAAAATATATGCGTCCCAAGCAGGAAATGTGCATGCAATAAATAATATTAGCAGTGAATTTAAAGCCGGTGAGTTCACATCTATTGTTGGGCCTTCGGGATGCGGTAAAACAACGTTG
Organism: uncultured Flavobacteriales bacterium; assembly: GCA_938084135.1. Taxonomy (GTDB): domain Bacteria; phylum Bacteroidota; class Bacteroidia; order Flavobacteriales; family Schleiferiaceae; genus TMED14. Next base: position 5,184 of record CALKDS010000028.1, on the reverse strand, counting down.
TTGAATGCGATTGGCGGTTTAGATAAACCAAACTCTGGAAAAATATGGATTGATAATACGGACATTACCTCTATGGGAGATAAAGTATTAATAGACTTTCGCTTAAGAAATATTGGATTTGTATTTCAAGCATATAATCTAATTCCTGTACTCACCGCATTAGAAAACACAACTTTCATTTTAGAACTCCAGGGGGTAGAGAAAAAAGTACGTAATGAAAGAGGTATGGAGCTTCTTAAAGCTGTGGGGCTTGAGAATAAAGCCAATAGCAGACCCAATCAACTATCTGGTGGACAGCAGCAGAGAGTAGCTGTTGCAAGAGCTCTTGCCAGCCGACCGCGTTTTGTTTTAGCTGATGAGCCCACGGCGAACTTGGACTCTAAGTCTACAGAAACACTCCTAGACATAATGGCTGAACTTAATATCAAAGAAGGCACTACGTTTATTTTCTCAACACATGATCAGCGCGTCATTGAACGAGCAAGAAGAATTATTAACCTTGAAGATGGTCAAATTAAGTAATTTAACCTACTTAATATTTTCATTTACCGGCTTCTTCCTGAATCCACGACCAGATTAATTTGGCTTTTGCATCCCCAATCAGAAATTGAATTGATTTAAAGTCGGATTTTTTCAATCTGGCCAATGACCTAAAGGAGCTTAATAAAATCTTCTGAGTGGATGGACCTATTCCTTTAACCGAATCTAATTTTGACTTAATACTTGATTTGCTTCTCTTTTTTCTATGAAAAGTAATACCAAACCTATGGGCCTCATTTCTTGCTTGCTGCAATATTTTCAAGGACTCGGATCGCTTATCTATATATAAAGGAATAGAGTCATTAGGGAAATATATTTCTTCCAAGCGTTTTGCGATTCCAACTATTGATATTTTGCTGCTTAACCCTAAATCATTTAATGCCTTAACAGCCGAACTCAATTGCCCTTTACCCCCATCTATAACTATTAAATTGGGAAGAGACGCATTTTCATCCAGTATTCGACTATATCTTCTGAAAACAACCTCTTCCATTGAGGCATAATCGTCAGCTCCGATAACTGTTTTTACATTAAAATGACGGTATTCATTTCTTGACGGCTTTCCGTCTCTAAAAACAACACAAGCACTCACCGGAAACTCTCCTTGAATATTCGAATTATCAAAGCACTCTATATGACGAGGCTCTGTGGGCATTCTTAAATCCTGTTTCATTTGAGCCATTATACGATTTACATGTCTATCTGGATCTACAATTTGGATATTTTTTAACCGCTCTATTCGATAGGCTTTGGCATTTCGCATACTCATTTGAATAGCAGAAAATTTATCTCCTCGAATTGGTATCTGAAATTTCACTCCAGGTATCTCATATTCAATGGTATGCGAAAGAAGAATGAGCTTAACATTCGATTCGAACATAATTCTAATTTCCGGAATTGCCAATTCTAATAATTGTTCTGGACTCTCTTGCATTTTCTTCTTTAACTCAAGTGTAAATGAGTGAACTAACGAACCTTCCCTGATCATCATAAAATTAACATACCCATATTCAGCATCATCAATGACAGAGTATAAATCTATCTCTCCAAGTGCTGGATTTAAAACTGTACTTTTTGATTGATATTTTTCTAAATGTTCAAGTTTTTCTTTAAACTGATGTGCTAATTCAAATTGACTTTTTTCAGAATAGAGCATCATATCTTCATAAAGATTTTTTCTTATCGCTTTTAATTCTCCTTTGAGTAAACTTCGAACTGATTTAATATCTTGATTATATGAATTTTCGGTTTGTTTGTCTTCACATGGGCCCATGCAGTTTCCCATATGATACTCCAAACAAACCTTATACTTCCCTAAGTCAATAGAAGTTTTAGTGAGAGATAATGAACAGGTTCTGAAACTATAAAGTTGTCGTATTAATTCTAATAAAGTTTTTAGCATTCTTGATGAGGGGTACGGACCAAAATACTCAGAACCATCGTTAATCCTATTTCTGGTGCTAAAAACCCTTGGGAACCTTTCCTTTTTTATACATATCCACGGATAAGTTTTCCCATCTTTTAGATTTATGTTATACCATGGCTGAAATTTCTTTATTAAGGTGTTTTCCAACAAAAGAGCATCAAATTCTGTATTGGTTATTATTATTTCAATGTTTGCTATTCTTCTTGATAGCATTCGGAGCCTTTCTTCAGTATGCTTTTTTGAAAAATAACTACTGACACGTTTTTTTAAATTTTTTGCCTTACCAACGTATAAAATTTGACCCTCAGCATCTAAATGTTTGTAAACTCCAGGCTTATCCGGTAAAGTCTTTAAGATGATTTTTATTTTTTCGAGTCGGTCTGCGTTTTCCATTTATCTAACGATCAAGGCCGCCCTGAATTTACAAAGCGGCCTTGATTAAAAAAATATTAATGATTGACTATTGAGTCAATAATGTTACATCACCAGTATAATCATTTTCAAAAGCATTTGCATTATCCGCTACTCGAAGTACATAGTAATAAACACCATCAGATAATTTAGTGCCACTCTTGTCTGTCCCTTTCCATGGATTTGCATTATCATATGCTAAGTTTTTATAAACAATACGTCCAAATCTATTCATAATGGTCAATTCTCGCCTAGTCTGATAGCTCATTAGCCCTTGAATTACAAAGTCATCATTAACTCCATCATTATTAGCAGTTAGTACATTTGGAATTACTATGCTATCTAGTGGGGGGATGGGCGGAACAGGAGTCCCGTATTCAATCCAATTTGAATAAGCCGTATCCTGTAAATAGTATGCACTATTCGAGTCTGTTACATGAGTTCTTGTTCGGATAGAAAACTGACCAGGGTCATTGCCATATGGACTTGCAACAACTAATGCGGTATCCGATGTGACCTTGTAATCCTGCCAGGTATATTCTCCAGGGACTCCGGGTATGCCTTTACCAAACTGAACTGTGTATTCTGGACTATCCCATCCATTATAGCTATTCCAAACTACAGGCATGCTCATTGGATCCGTAAGGTCTCCTCTAAGCCAAATACTATGGACAACGTTTGAAGGTGGTTGAGGTAAGCCATTAATTATTGTTTCTACATAATATCTATGACTTTGTGCGTCAACACTCGCCCCACCAATAGTATTATCCTCCCAATCACGAATTGTAGAATCTGATAGCGACGTTATTTGGTTGTATGTTGCTCCATTATCATCAGATCTCCAAATTCGGAAATTATTAAATAAATATGAAGGGAAAGTCGCTGGATCAATATCCCAATAAATATGCGGTCGCTCATCCTCGTCAATTGTGACATTTGTCAACTTTAAATCTAGATTAACGCAATCATTTACTAATAAAACAATAGTATCAAACTCATTCATGTCTTTACCACACTTATTTAATAGAGTATTTCCGTCATTACCAACTTTTGAATACAAAAAGTATTCTCCATTCATTGAAAGAGGTGCAAAAAGCTTAACACGAATAGAGTCTGTTTCTCCATTTACATTACAAAAAGGAACGAGTTGATCAATAGGAATTGGTTGGCCATTAGGGGCGGTTAATCGAAAGTCAGAGCCATCAGGTGAAATAGAAACACATTCAACTGAAAGCGTAAAATAAAGCATGACATTTGAATCCAAGCAGTTATAGTCTACCTGCTGCTTACCATCAGCACGGAGTGATACTCCTGGCGCATTTTGATCTAATTTAACTCCTGCATTGACAATTGCATTGCACGCCGAAGCAACTGAAACTTGTATCTCTCTATTAGAGGATCCCACTTTTTCCCAAAATCCATAAGTACTGTCAAAACGATACTCATTAACTCTTAAGGCAATAACAGAAGTTTCCTGCGTGGTGGCCATAAAAGTTATATTTCCGGTTTGCGGATCTAAAGCAAAAGGACTTAATGGGGATGTATTAATTGGGTTTGTAAAGGTATACCCTGCTGCATAAGGCACTGAATTCCCTCCACCACCAGCAAATTCCTTTGCTGGTACTAATTCATATTGAATTGAATCATTGTCTTTTTCGTATGCATTCTGAAGATAATTTATATATCCTCCCGTACAGATATAGCTTATTGGAATAGAAACAAAAGTTGGAGACGAATTGTAGCCTTGCGTATTATTCAATTCAGCTTCAAAGTAAAAGCCAACTCCATTAGAATTTGTAATAGCTGTAATTCCTCCTGGCCTACAACAGGATTGCCAATACATTTTATAATCGTTACATACCTGAGTCAGAGTAACATAACCGATATAAATATTTACCATTGGACTGAAATATGATCCAGATGCACCTTGAGGAATACAATCATATGCTCCTAAACTTGCTGCGCTAAATTCTGGTTGAGACAGTGTGCATGTAACACTAGTGTTGAAACTGCATTGCGTAGATTGCACAGTCACGTTCGCCGTAGTTCCCAATCCAACCCCGGTTTGTTCCCTGTATATAACTACCTTAATCCTATATTGACCTGGGATACCTGTCGAGTCTCCAACGTACTTATATTGAATGTCCCCACCTAAAATATGAGTAGCTTCTGACTCTATTGGGGCAAGAAATGCTCCAAGAAGAAAAATAAGAATAAATCTTTTCATAATTTTTTAAACATTTTCACGAAAATAATGGAAACTATTGAAGTAACCATTTTAAAACTGTAGAATGAGTGTTGCGGATGAGCGTTCGACAAATTTAAAGGGTTTTTCGCAACCTTGCCACTGGAATATTTAACTGCTCGCGATACTTTGCAATGGTTCTTCTAGCTATAGGGTAGCCTTTTTTCTTGAGTAATTTCGCCAGTGAATCATCAGTTAATGGATTTCGCTTTTCTTCATCACGGATACTTTCCTCTAGTATTTTTTTTATTTCTCGAGTAGAAACTTCTTCGCCTTCAGAATTCAACATAGATTCAGAAAAGAATTTTTTAATTAAAAAAGTTCCAAAAGGAGTTTGAACATATTTGTTACTAGCCACGCGGGAAACTGTTGAAATATCCATATCAATATTTTCTGCTATATCCTTAAGGATCATAGGCTTTAAATTTTTTTCATCTCCCGTTAGAAAATATTCTTCCTGAAATCTCATTATTGATGACATGGTTAGTATTAAAGTTTGCTGTCTCTGCTTTATCGCATCCACAAACCATTTTGCTGCTTCAAGCTTTTGCTTTACAAAAGC
>CALKDS010000027.1 GCA_938084135.1 uncultured Flavobacteriales bacterium | reverse complement strand
AGGCAGCTGGCTTTTTAGCTGCTGGCTTTTTAGCTGCTGGCTTTTTAGCTGCTGGCTTTTTAGCTGCTGGCTTTTTAGCTGCTGGCTTTTTAGCTGCTGGCTTTTTAGCTGCTGACTTTTTAACCTCCTGGGCTTTCTCGTTTTCTTGCTCTTTAGACATGAGCTTTATATTTGTATTCTAATCAATAATAGGACTAAGCTTTTGATTAAAAGAGTTTATTTATTGGATAATCCTTTTTTGGCACCTATTATAATGCTTACCAAAAAGGAATGCAAAAGTAGTTAATATATTATAGATGAAGAAAATGAAAATCTATTGATATAGATTCCATCTATATCATTAATCTAAAAATTTTTTTTTCAATAAATCTGTAGTAATCGAGCCCGGGCGTTCCAATGGCATCGACATTGCACGATCCCAAATTAAATTAGTCAAAGTACCAATCGACCTTGAAACACCAAATAAAACAGTATAAAAATCATATTCGACAAGCCCGTAGTGCATTAATAATTGTCCGGAATGAGCATCAACATTAGGCCATGGGTTTTTCACCTTACCAGTGGCCGATAAAACATCAGGAACCACATCAAAAATATTAGAAATCAGATTAAAAAGTGGATCTTCAGGCATATGTTTTTGGGCAAATTCACGCTGAGCAGTATATCGTGGATCAGTTTTTCGTAAAACTGCATGACCAAAACCAGGAATTACTTTTCCGTTTGCCAAGGTCGAATTACAATATTTTTTAATTTGATCTTTCGAAGGAACTTCTGTACCAATGGAGTTTTTCATTTCCATCGTCCATTTTATAACTTCTTGATTCGCTAAACCGTGAAGCGGTCCTGCCAGACCATTCATTCCGGCAGCGAAACTCTGATAAGCATCAGACAAAGCAGATCCAACAAGGTGAACGGTATGAGCAGAGACATTACCACCTTCATGATCACTATGAATAGTCATGTAAAGCCTCATTAACTCGCGAAACTCTTCATTATCAAAACCTAGCATATGGGCAAAATTTCCCGCCCAATCTAATTTAGTATCCGGCTCAATATGTTGATCATTTTTATAAGCTCTTCGATAGATATATGCTGCAATTCGAGGCAACCTCGCAATTAAGTTCATAGAATCTTCATATGTATGTATCCAAAAGTCAGATTTAGAGCATCCGGAAGCATATTCTTTAGCGAAGACACTCTCCGTCCTAAGAGCCATTACAGCGATAACAAACTGAGTCATTGGGTGAGCTCGAAACGGCAAGGCGTCGATAGTTTTAAATACATGAGGAGGAACGATTGCCCTTCTTGCCCAATTATTACTAACTCTCCTAACATCATCATCAGTAGGCAACTCATTCATGAGAATTAAATAAAACAGACCTTCCGGTAAGGGCTCTTCTCCTCCAGGATATTTCGGAAGCAATTTCTGAAGTTCAGGAATACTGTAACCTCTAAATCTTATTCCCTCATCAGGGTCTAATTTTGACGTCTCACTTATCAATGCTGGCATTCCTCGCATACCTTGATAAAGTTGAGAAACCTTTATATCACTAATTACCTCATTTCCATGTTTATAGAGAAAGTCTTTAATTTCTTTCTGTGCAGCTGGAATCTTAGCAGCGAAGTGTTCTTGAATACGGTCCATTGTTTGTTATTTGAAATTTTGTCCATTAAAAACAGCAGTATCCCCCAGCATTTCCTCAATACGAATCAACTGATTGTATTTTGCCATTCGGTCAGATCTAGACAAAGACCCCGTCTTTATTTGCCCTGTATTTAATGCCACTGATAGGTCTGCAATAGTAGTGTCCTCAGTCTCTCCTGATCGATGACTCATGACACAAGTCATTCCATTTCTGTGAGCTTTCTGAACAGTTGTTATAGTTTCTGTTAATGTACCAATTTGATTAACCTTTACCAAAACAGAATTCGCTGAACCTTCTCTAATACCTCGCTCTACTCTATTTACATTCGTAACAAATAGATCATCACCAACTAACTGAACTTTCTTACCTAATAAATTATTCATCTTAGCCCAGCCAGACCAATCATCTTCAGCTAAACCATCTTCAATCGAAATTATTGGATATCTGTCTACCCAATCTGACCAGAAAGAGATCATTTCATCGGATGTTCGAGATTCTTGAGATGAATTTTTAAATGTGTAAAGTCCTGTCTTCTCATCATATAATTCGCTCATAGCAGCATCCATTGCTATAAAAACGTCTTCCCCTGGAACATAACCAGCCTTTTGAATACTTTCCATAACTATTTCTAGAGCCTCTTCATTACTGCCTATATTCGGAGCAAAACCGCCTTCATCCCCAACATTAGTACTGAATTTTTTTTCTTTTAATAATGATTTTAAATTGTGAAAAATCTCTGTACCCATTCTAAGCGCCTCACTAAATGTTTCCGCACCAACTGGCATTACCATAAACTCTTGAAAATCAATAGAGTTATCAGCATGCTCTCCTCCATTTAAGATATTCATCATTGGAACTGGTAAAGTTCTAGCTGTAACTCCTCCAATATATTGAAAAAGCGGAAGATTAGATGATTGCGCTGCAGCATGAGCAGCTGCAAGAGATACTGCTAAAATAGCATTAGCCCCAAGCTTACTTTTATTAGCAGTGCCGTCAGCTTCAATCATCGCAAGGTCAATTTCAGCTTGATCAGTAACTTCAAGACCAACAATAGATTCCGCTAAAATTGTATTAATATTCTCTACTGCAGTCAGAACACCTTTACCCATATAAATGGTCTTATCGCCATCTCTCATCTCCACAGCCTCATGAATACCGGTAGAAGCGCCACTTGGGACTGCTGAGCGTCCAAATGAGCCATCTTCGCAATAAACTTCAGCCTCAACTGTTGGATTCCCTCTAGAATCAAGGATTTGACGACCATGAATAGCAGTAATTATAGGCATAATATCAATTTATTTTTTAATCATTTTTATAAAATCTTCAAATAGGTAACGCGAATCATGCGGTCCCGGTGAGGCTTCTGGGTGGTATTGAACACTGAAGACAGGATAATCATTACGTCTTATTCCCGCAACGGTGTTATCATTTAAATGTATATGAGTTAACTCAATTTTGGAATTTGTTTCAACATCTTCCATAGCAACTGCAAAGCCATGATTCTGACTCGTTATCTCTCCTTTACCTGTATCGAGATTCTTTACTGGGTGATTAATTCCACGATGACCATTATGCATCTTATATGTTCTTAATCCAGTGGCTAAAGCTATCATTTGGTGGCCCAAGCATATACCAAAAGTAGGTACACCCGAACTAATAATTTCTTTTGTCACTTCAATTACATCATAGGAAGCACCGGGATCCCCTGGCCCATTAGATAAAAAATAACCATCTGGATTTTCTGATTTTAATGTTTCAAAGGGGGTGTTATAGGGGAAAACTTTTATTTGGCAGCCCAAGTCTATGAAGCAATTTAAAATACTCTTTTTGATGCCTAAGTCTAAGGCGACAATCTTTATGCTAGAATTATCATTTCCCACAGTATAAGGTTCTTTAGTGCTAACCAAGGAACATAATTCTAGGCCTACCATAGAAGGCGTATCCTTCAATTTTTCTTTTAAAGAATCCATTCCGTCGATTTCAGTACTAATTAAAGCATTCTGAGCGCCATTATCTCGAATATGCTTAACGAGCGCTCTAGTGTCAACATCAGTAATCGCAACAATATCTTGGTTATCCAAAAAGTCTTTTAATGTCTTTCCTTCTGCCTTAACTCTTGATTGAACTTCACTGAAGTTTCTGGTAATCAATCCAGAAATCTGAACTTTTAGATTCTCCGAATCCTCATCGGCAATTCCATAATTACCAATGTGAACATTGGCAGTGACCATTATTTGTCCCTTGTAGCTTGGGTCGGTGAAAATTTCTTGATAACCAGACATCCCCGTATTAAAGCATATCTCTCCACTCACTGTGCCATCAAGACCAATTGAGCTTCCATGAAATACGGTTCCATCTTTTAAAAGAACAACGGCTTTATTTTTCATTTTTTCTTAAAAATATTATAGCAAACACAAAAAAAGGATAAGGGTTTACCCCTTATCCTTTGCAAGTTAGCTGACAATTTATTATTCTTCGATCATTTATTCTTTTTCTTCTTGCTTAGAATCGACATCTGTGGAATCTTTATCAATAACCCCATTATCTAGAGTTTCTGCTACAGTCTCATTTTCGATTTTCTTTAAATCAGCTGTTTTTTTCGAGCGTCGTCTAGTGGCTTTTTTAACCTCTTTCTTCTCGTCCATTCCGTAAATTTCATTATAGTCTACAAGTTCAATCATACACATTTCTGCATTATCACCAAGACGATTACCTGTCTTAATAATACGTGTATAACCTCCTGGACGATCACCGATCTTCAATGACACCTCTTTGAAAAGTTCAGTCACAGCGTCTTTACTTTGGAGATAGCTGAAGACCATTCTTCTATTATGAGTACTATCTGTTTTCGATCTCGTAACTAGAGGCTCAACATACTTTTTAAGAGCTTTTGCTTTTGCTACAGTAGTATTTATTCTCTTATGAATAACAAGAGAAGTAGCCATATTACTCAGCATGGCCTTGCGGTGAGATGCTGTTCGACCTAAGTGATTAAATTTCTTACCGTGTCTCATTTTTCAATTATTCCTTATCCAGTTTATACTTACTTGTGTCCATACCAAAGGATAAACCCAAGTTTGCAACAAGATCTTCAAGTTCTGTAAGTGATTTCTTTCCGAAATTCCTAAACTTCATCAAATCTGCTTTTGTATAAGAAACCAAATCAGCAACTGTTTCCACTTCTGCTGCCTTTAAGCAATTCAATGCACGAACGCTAAGTTCAAGCTCTGTAAGAGCCTTAAGCAATAACTTGCGCATTTCCATTACCTCTTCATCGTAACTCTCAACCTCTTGAATTGGCGCTACATCAGCTATCATGCGCTCATCAGTAAACAACAAGAAATGTTGAATCAAAATTTGGGCGGCATCAGTAAGAGCATCCTGAGGAACAACACTACCATCCGTTTCAATCTCCATTATGAGTTTCTCAAAATCAGTTTTTTGTTCAACTCTAAAATTCTCAATATGATAATTTACATTCTTGATTGGAGTATATATTGAATCTAATGCGACAGTTCCTAAAGGACTATCAAGTCTCTTATTTTCCTCTGCAGGAACATATCCTCGTCCTTTATCAATAAATAGATCCATTTCCACATTTACAGACTTATCTAGATTACAAATAACTAAATCTGGGTTAAGAACTTGAAATGAAGTCATAAAGGAAGCTAGATCGCCAGCAGTAAGGACCTCTTTACCGGTAAGATTAACTTTAACACTTTCCGAATCAGAAGAATCAATTTGACGTTTCAACCGCACTTGCTTTAGATTCAGAATCATCTCTGTCACATCTTCTACAACGCCTTTAATTGTTGAAAACTCATGACTTACGCCTGAAATTTTAACAGAAGTAAAAGCAAATCCCTCGAGAGAATTTAATAATACTCGACGCAAGGCGTTTCCTACGGTTAAGCCGTAACCTGGCTCGAGTGGACGGAATTCAAATTGACCGTATGTCTCTGTTGTTGAATTAACGATAACCTTTTCAGGTTTTTGAAATTGAAGAATAGCCATAATCTTATTTTGAATAAAGTTCCACGATGAGTTGCTCTTTAATGCCTTCAGGAATCATGTCACGTTGGGGAATACTCATTAACGAGCCAGACATGGTAGCTTCATTCCACTCAATCCATGGATATTGATGAGCAGAACCTGAAAGAGAAGCTGTAATAACCTCTAGGGTTTTTGACTTTTCACGAACGGCAACAACATCGCCAGGTTTAACGTGAAAAGAAGGGATATTGACAATGTGACCATTTACCGTGATATGGCGATGCGAAACTAACTGACGCGAACCACGTCGGGTCGGTGCAATCCCAAGACGATAAACCACATTATCTAACCTAACCTCACATAATTGAAGAAGCACCTCTCCGGTAGCTCCTTTTGAACGTGAGGCGCGATCAAACAAATTCTTGAACTGACGTTCAAGAATCCCATAAGTATATTTTGCCTTTTGCTTTTCCAGCAATTGAACAGAATATTCAGATTTTTTTCCACGTTTCCTCTGAAAACCGTGTTGTCCAGGAGGGTAATTACGTTTGTCAAGTGCACGGTCCGGACCGAAAATCGGTTCACCGAATCGACGTGCAATTTTTGTTAGGGGACCTCTATAACGTGCCATTTCTTAATTCTTATTTATAAACATTATACTCGACGGCGCTTTGGTGGACGACAACCATTATGAGGAATGGGAGTGATATCCACAATCTCAGTGACCTCTATTCCACTATTATTTAAACTTCTGATAGCACTTTCACGACCATTGCCTGGGCCTTTAACATAGACTTTCACCTTTTTTAAACCTGCTTCTAAAGCAGGAGTTGCTGCATTTTCAGCAGCCATTTGAGCCGCATAAGGGGTGTTCTTTTTTGAACCTCGAAACCCCATCTTACCAGCAGATGACCAGGATATTACCTGTCCTTGTGTATTAGTCAAAGCGATTATAATATTATTGAACGTAGAACTCACGTGGGCTTCACCCACAGCATCTACCTTAACTTTTCGCTTTTTTGCAGTTTTTGTTGACTGTGCCATCAGTTATATGATTATTTCGTTACCTTCTTTTTGTTCGCTACTGTCTTTCTCTTACCTTTTCGGGTACGAGAATTATTCTTAGTATGCTGACCACGCAGTGGTAAGCCTAGTCTATGTCTTATACCACGCTGACATCCAATATCCATTAATCTCTTAATATTCAATTGAGTTTCAGAGCGTAACTCACCTTCCACCTTAACATTATCCGTTATGTAGTTACGAATACCTTGTAGCTGATCATCTGTCCATTCCTGAACTTTCACATTATAATCAACTCCTGCCTCTGTGAGAATCTCACGAGAGCGTGATCGACCAATACCATAGATGTAAGTCAATCCAATTTCTCCACGCTTATTTTTCGGGAGGTCTATACCTGCTATTCTCGCCATTTCTTTCTTCTAAAATGAAATTAACCTTGACGTTGTTTAAACCTAGGGTTCTTCTTGTTGATAATATACAAACGCCCTTTTCTTCGGACAATTTTACAATCCGCGCTGCGCTTTTTTAGTGATGCTCTTACTTTCATAATATTCTACTTAAAACAAATCTATTTAGTATCGATAAGTTATACGTGCTTTTGACAAATCATACGGTGATAATTCTAACTTAACCCGATCCCCCGGAAGAAGCTTTATGTAGTGCATTCTCATTTTACCAGAGATATGCGCTGTAACCACATGACCATTTTCTAGTTCTACGCGAAACATTGCGTTTGAAAGATTTTCAGTAATCGTTCCGTCTTGAGTAATACCTGGTTCTTTTGCCATTATATCGAAGTATTTCTGCCACGCATACGGCCACCTTCCATAAGGCCATCATAATGACTATTCAACAAATAACTCTCTATTTGCATTAAAGTATCTAATACAACTCCAACAATAATCAAAAGAGATGTTCCACCATAAAACTGAGCCCATTGCATATTAATTCCCAATGTCATCGCTACGGATGGTAGTATCGCAATTAAAGCCAATAAAATAGCCCCAGGCAGTGTGATTTTCGCTAAAACATCATCGATATAATTCCCAGTAGCCTCGCCCGGTTTGATACCAGGAACAAATCCACCATTGCGTTTTAGATCATCAGCAATTTGAGTAGTATTAATCTGGATAGCAGTGTAAAAATATGTGAATACTAGAATTAACATTGCGAAAACAAAATTGTACCAAAAACCTTGAATATTGCCAAATACATCAACAACCCAAGTAGCACCTGAACCTTCAAGTCCAGCATATTGAACTACAGTAAGTGGCACAAACATTAAGGCCTGAGCAAATATTATTGGCATCACACCTGATGCATTTACCCTAACTGGAAGATAGCTACGACCCAGAGACTTACTGCCTCCACCAGCAACTCTCTTTGCATATTCTAAGGGAACTTTTCTGACGGCCTGGGTGATAGCAATAGCAAATAAAAAAACCAGGTATAAAGCCACAATTTCAATTAGGAACTTTATCCAACCTCCTCCTGAGGGACTTAATTGTGTAGCAACTTCTTGGAAAAAAGCCTGAGGGAAATTAGCAATGATTCCAATCATTATTAATAAAGAGATACCGTTCCCTACACCTTTTTCGGTAATTCTTTCCCCTAACCACATAGCAAAAATAGTTCCTGCTATTATCACAACCCAAGAAGCCATCCAAAATGTTGACATCGGTAAAGTAATATTTACACCCTGATAAATCAAGTTCGTTATGTAACCGGGAGCCTGAGCCGCGACGATCAATATTGTCAAATATCTCGTTATCTGATTTAACTTTCGTCTGCCTGATTCACCCTCTTTTTGCATTTTTTGTACAGCTGGGACTGCAAGGCCAGCAAGCTGTATTACAATAGAAGCTGAAATGTAGGGCATAATACCAAGAGCTAGAATAGAAGCATTCGCAAAAGCACCTCCAGAAAAAGCATTAATTAAACCAATTAAACCTTCAGAGGCCTGGCTCTGTAAATTCTCTAAACTACTAGGATCAATACCAGGAAGAACTACGTTTGAACCCAAGCGGTAAACTAACAGCAAACCCGCAGTCAATAGCAGTTTTTCCCGAAGCTCTGTTATGCCCCAAATGTTCCTTAGCGTTTGGATAAAACGGTTCATGTTATTGTTTGGTTACTTTTTTAGAAGACTCGCTGGAAACAGAGGCTTCTTCATTTTCTGAGTGGATTGAAATAATGTGAATTGTACCACCTGCTTCTTCGATAGCCTTCTTAGCACTTTCACTTACTTTATTTACTATTACCTGAATGGCAGATGTGATTTTTCCACGTCCAAGTATTTTTACGAGGTCATGCTTACCAGCTAATCCGTTATTCATCAAGGTATCAAGGCTAATCTCTTTTACAGACTTTTCATCCACTAACATTTGTATAGTATCCAGATTAATCCCACGATATTCAATTCGATTCGGATTCGTGAATCCAAATTTTGGAACTCTTCGCTGAAGTGGCATTTGACCACCCTCAAAACCAATTTTTTTACTATAGCCGGATCTCGACTTAGCACCTTTATGGCCGCGCCCTGCTGTTCCTGCTGAACCACTACCCTCTCCACGACCAAGTCGTTTTTTGGTAAATGTTGAACCCGCTGCTGGTTTTAAATTATGAAGTGACATATTGTTATTAATATTTATTTAATTTCCTCGACAGATACTAAATGATTCACAGTTCGAACCATTCCTGCAATTTGAGCATTATTATCATGTTCAACACTGTGATTAATCTTACGTAAACCCAGAGCAACCATAGTTGCTTTTTGATTGGGCGGACGGTTAATTACACTCCGCTTTTGAGTTATCTTAATGCGCATCATACTAAAGCTTTATTTACCGTTAAAAACTTGTGAAACATTTATACCTCTTGACTTGGCAACTTGCTTAGCATCTCTTAATGAATGTAGAGCCTCAAAAGTAGCTTTAACCAAATTGTGAGGATTAGAAGAGCCTTTTGATTTGGCTAGAACATCGTGAATACCGACACATTCTAAAACATGACGCATAGAACCTCCTGCAATCACACCTGTACCTGAGGATGCTGGGCGAAGAAATACTCTGGCACCACCAAATTTACCATCTTGTTCATGAGGCAGGGTGCCCTTAACAACTGGAAACCGATACAAGTTTTTCTTCGCATCTTCAATTCCTTTGTTTACAGCTTCAGAGACCTCTTTACTTTTACCCAATCCATAACCACCGATGCCGTGCTCATCACCGACAACAACAATAGCCGTAAAGCCAAATGTTCGTCCACCTTTTGTAACCTTAGTCACACGCTGAACACCAACTAAACGGTCTACTAATTCAAGACCACTAGGTTTTACTTTTTTCACACTTTTATCTTTCATATTCTAAATCAGAATTTCAGTCCAGCTTCACGGGCTCCGTCAGCTAGAGATTTAATACGTCCATGATATAGATAACCTCCACGATCAAAGGACACGGATTCTGCTCCAACTCCTTTTGCCACTTCAGCAATCATTTTCCCTACTTTAAAAGCACGCTCAATTTTAGTCCCTGTGAACACTTCACCATTTTTTGATAATGATGAGGCGGCACCCAGGGTCTTACCATTTACATCGTCGATGAGCTGAGCATATATTTCTTTACTACTTCGATAAACAGCTAATCTAGGACGCTTTTCTGTCCCTTTAACCACGTTACGAATCCGCATGTGTATGCGTTGTCTACGATTCATTTTTTTTGTTGCCATTATCTATAGTTTTCTATTTAGCAGCGGATTTACCAGCTTTTTTACGAACAACTTCACCTACATATCGAACACCCTTTCCTTTGTAAGGTTCTGGTTTTCTAAATGAACGAATCTTTGATGCAATCATTCCAACTAACTGCTTATCAAAAGAGGTTAATTCTACAATCGGATTTTTACCTTTTTCACTGACAGTATTCAACTTAACCTCAGATGGTATCTGCATGCTAATATTATGAGAGAAACCCAAAGCCAAATCTAAAACTTGGCCACGATTGCTAGCTCTATATCCTACTCCAACTAGTTCAAGTTTTTTAGTCCAACCTTCACTAACACCCATAATCATATTGAATATTAATGATCGATAAAGACCATGCGCAGCCCGGTGAGTTTTGGAATCAGAAGGACGAGAAACTGTCACAACATTTTCTGAAACAGAGATCTCAATACCATCAGTAATATTCTGATGTAACGTGCCACCCTTTCCCTCGACAGTTACAACTGATTCACTAATAGTTACAGTTACACCGGAAGGTACATTTATGGGGGATTTACCAATTCTTGACATTATCTATACCTTTTAATATACGTAACATATAATCTCACCACCAATTTTTTTGGCGCGAGCTTCCTTATCAGTCATCATTCCATGAGAGGTACTCACAATAGCAATACCTAAACCATTTTTTACCCTAGGTAAATCGGTTGAAGACTTGTAATTACGGAGACCAGGACTAGAAGCGCGATCAATACCTCTTATTACTGGACGCTTTGATGATCTCTCATACTTTAAAGCAACTTTTAAAGTTCCTTGTGCTGTATCAGTGACCACTTTATAACTTGCTATGAAGCCTTGGTCTTGAAGAATTCTGGCAATTTCAGCCTTTACGTTACTAGATGGCAACTCGACAACCTGGTGTCCAGCTTTGGCACCATTTCGTATGCGCGTTAAAAAATCTGCTATAGGATCTGTATACATCTTATTTTAATTGTAAATTACCAACTACACTTCTTAACACCTGGTATTAAACCAGATAAAGCCATTTCACGAAACGTCACTCTGGAAAGTCCAAACTGACGCATGTAGCCCCTAGGGCGACCTGTAAGCTTACAACGGTTGTGTAACCTAACCGGAGAAGCATTTTTTGGTAGCCTTTGCAGACCTGCATAATCACCAGCTGCTTTCAGAGCCTCGCGTTTATCAGCATATCGAGCAACAACTGCTTGACGTTTGCGCTCACGCGCTTTCATTGATTCCTTAGCCATAGTACTATTTCTTAAAAGGCATTCCAAATTCTTGGAGAAGCGCTTTGCACTCCATATCTGTTTTCGCACTTGAAACAAACGTTATGTCCATTCCTGAAATACGACTCACTTTATCAATTTCAATTTCAGGAAAAATTATTTGTTCCGTAATACCAAAAGTAAAATTTCCTCTTCCATCAAAACCTTCTTTGATTCCTTGAAAATCTCTAATTCTTGGCAAAGAGGACACTAATAATCTTTCTAAAAAGTCATACATTTTGGAACCGCGAAGTGTAACTCTCGCACCTACTGGCATACCTTTTCTCAGTTTAAAATTTGATATATCTTTTTTTGATTTTGTTGCAACCGCTCTCTGTCCGGCAATTATTGTCATCTCTTCAACAGCTGCATCAACTAACTTTTTATCTGAAACAGCAGCTCCTATACCTTGACTCAACACAATTTTATCAAGTCTCGGAACCTGTAAATCGTGAGAATAGCCAAATTGTTCCTTCATCGCAGGAATTACTTTGGATTGATAATCAACTTTTAATTTTGATTCCATTACTTGATTGTATCACCGGTTTTTTTTGCAAAACGACTTGCTTCGCCTTTTTCATTTACTTTTCGTCCCACGCGTGTTGGATTACCTGCACCATCAACCAGCATCAGATTTGAAACGTGAATAGGTGCCTCCATTTTAGTAATTCCCCCTTGGGGGCTGCTCGCTGAAGGTTTTTGGTGTTTTGTAACCATGTTTAGGCCTTCTACAACAGCCCTTGACTGCTTTGGTATCATACGAATGATCTTACCCGACTTACCTTTGGAAGTACCCGCGATTACCATT
Organism: uncultured Flavobacteriales bacterium; assembly: GCA_938084135.1. GTDB lineage: Bacteria > Bacteroidota > Bacteroidia > Flavobacteriales > Schleiferiaceae > TMED14. The sequence goes on along the minus strand of CALKDS010000027.1, from coordinate 27,613 downwards.
ACCGTATCTCCTGTTTTTATATGAAACTTTGCCATCTTATAGTATAGTCTTAAAGCACCTCTGGTGCCAAGGAAACAATTTTCATGAATTGCTTATCACGTAACTCCCTCGCAACAGGTCCAAAAACACGAGTGCCTCGCATTTCGCCAGTTGGGTCCAAAAGCACGCAAGCATTATCGTCAAAACGGATGTAGGATCCATCTGGACGTCGAACTTCTTTTTTGGTACGCACCACCACCGCAGTCGCGACCGTACCTTTCTTTGCACTACCTGAAGGTAAAGCCTGTTTTATTGTAACAACAATTTTGTCACCAACACTGGCGTAACGACGTTTTGTCCCGCCTAAAACTCGGATTACCAATACTTCTTTGGCACCAGTATTATCTGCAACTCGGAGACGTGATTCAGTTTGTAACATCTTATTTTGCTCTTTCTAAAATTTCTATTACACGCCAAACCTTGGTTTTACTCATGGGACGTGTTTCCATAATTTTCACAGTATCGCCACTGTTACAATCATTTTTCTCATCATGAGCATGTAGTTTCGTAGTGTAGGTTATGAATTTACCGTACATAGGATGCTTCACGCGACGCGAGACAATAACAGTTACGGTTTTATCCATTGAGTCACTTGTAACAACACCGATTCGCTCTTTACGTAGATTTCGTTTATCTTCCATTAATATCATTTATTTGGAATTACGATTAGACATTTCCATGGTAAGTCTAGCCACTATTTTTCTCGTACTAGCAATTCTCATGGGATTCTCTAAGGGGCTAATACGGTTCTTCATTTTCATATCTGCAAGTTCCTTACTCAATGCGCTAAATTGCTTTGAGAGCTCTTCTTGACTTAGATTCCGAATTTCATTCATTTTCATAATGCTAACAATTAGGAATTTGTAACTAAATCTCGACGAGTAACTAATTTGGTTTTGACTGGCAACTTTTGAGCTGCAAGCCGAAGAGCCTCTATAGCAACCTCTTTAGATACTCCATCACATTCAAATAACATACGACCAGGACGAATAACAGCTGCCCAATATTCGACAGAACCTTTTCCTTTACCCATACGAACTTCTAAAGGTTTCTTTGTGATTGGTTTATCAGGAAAAACACGAATCCATAACTGTCCCTCACGCTTCATGTAACGAGTAGCAGCAATACGTGCAGCTTCAATTTGCCTGGCGGTCATCCATACTTCTTCAATAGACTTTATACCATATGCTCCAAAAGCCAGGGTAGCACCGCGCTGAGCATTACCCTTCATCTTACCTTTAAAGGTCTTCCGGAATTTAGTTTTTTTCGGTTGTAACATATCTCTTTGTGCGAATTATGCTTTGCGATTATTACGACGATCATTATTATTACGACGATCATTAGAATTTGATCGACCTTTTGGACCGCCATTTGGTCCACCTGATTTTGGTCTTCCCGACACACCTAAAACGTTATTTAAGTCTCGTTTTCCGTATACCTCACCTTTCATTATCCATACCTTGATTCCTATACGTCCATATGTGGTATGAGCCTCAGACCAATGATAGTCAATATCTGCTCGGAAAGTATGCAAAGGAGTACGACCATCTTTAAACTTTTCAGAACGTGCAATTTCTGCACCATTCAATCTTCCACTCAATTGAACTTTTATTCCTTCAGCGCCCATTCTCATCGTTGAACTAATACTCATCTTAACTGCTCTTCTGAAAGAAATACGCCCTTCAATTTGACGAGCGATAGAGTCAGCTACCAGTTTAGCATCTAATTCAGGCCTCTTTATTTCATGGATATTTAACTGAACATCTTTTTTGGTAAGTTTTTTCAGCTCCTCTCTTAGTTTCTCTACCTCAGAACCACCCTTACCTATTATCACGCCAGGACGAGCAGTTGCAATTGTTATAGTAACAAGCTTCAACGTACGCTCAATTATTATTCGCGATACATTCGCTCTAGATAGACGGGCATATAGATACTTTCGGATAGCTGCATCCTCTGCTATTCTATCACCGTAGTTCTTACCACCGTACCAGTTTGAATCCCAACCTCGAATAAAACCGAGACGATTACCGATTGGATTAGCTTTTTGACCCATTATTGAACTTCTTTAACTTCAGTTATACTCGTATTTTCTGCCGTGTTTGACTCACCTATGACAATCGTTACATGATTGGATCGTTTACGAACACGGTGCGCACGACCCTGAGGAGCAGGTTGCACTCTTTTTAACATCCGTCCGCTATCAACACTGATTGTCTGAACAATGAGCTCTTTTTCGTCCATAGAAACTCCTTCATTCTTTGTTTCCCAATTACTAAGTGCGGAAACCAAAAGTTTTTCCAAGCGAATAGATGCCTCCTTACCATTATTCTTTAAAGAAAAAAGTGCTTTGGTCACTTCCATACCCCTAATCATGTCCGCTACTAAACGCATTTTTCTTGGAGAGGTTGGGCAGTTATTCAATTTAGCTGAAGCAACATTTTTACGTGCTTCCTTCAATGCTATTGCTGTATTATGTTTACGTGATCCCATAACTTACCTTTTACCCTTATCTTTTTTACCACCGTGTCCTCTAAACGTACGCGTTGGAGAAAATTCACCTAGTTTATGTCCGACCATGTTCTCTGTAACGTAAACCGGTATAAATGTCTTACCATTGTGAACAGCAATTGTTTGACCTACAAAGTCTGGACTAATCATCGAGGCCCTTGACCAAGTCTTAATCACACTTTTTTTGCTTGCTGCTACATTTTCCATCACCCTCTTTTCAAGCTTGTAATGTATATATGGTCCTTTTTTTAGTGAACGTGCCATTAGTTATTTCTTCCTTTTTTCAATAATATACCGACTACTCTCTTTTTGTTTAGCGCGTGTTTTAAATCCTTTCGAAGGAATGCTATTACGCGATCGAGGATGACCACCAGATGCACGACCCTCTCCACCACCCATTGGGTGATCAACCGGATTCATAGCTACACCACGAGTACGCGGACGGCGTCCAAGCCAACGACTTCTTCCAGCTTTACCACCAACAAGTTGAGCATGATCACTGTTAGAAACAACTCCAACAGTAGCCATACACTCTACTAAAATCATCCGAGTTTCACCAGAAGGCATTTTCAAAGTGGCGTATTTGCCATCTCTAGCAGCCAACTGAGCGAATGAACCAGCAGAACGAGAAATTATTCCTCCTTGACCAGGTCGGAGTTCAATATTGTGAACAATAGTACCCAGTGGTAAATCGGCTAGTTTTAAAGAATTTCCAACCTCTGGTGGTGAACCAGGACCGGAGACTATCTTCTGTCCAACCTCTAATCCGTTTGGGGCAATTATGTAGCGCTTTTCCCCATCAGTGTATACTACCAAAGCAATAAAAGCTGATCTATTGGGGTCGTACTCAATAGTCTTGACAGTTGCAGGAATTTCAAACTTTTCACGCTTAAAATCTATAACTCGATATCGTTGCTTTGCTCCACCTCCGATGTAGCGCATGGTCATTTTACCTGAATTATTTCGACCACCACTGCGCTTTTTCGGTTGGGTCAAAGATTTCTCTGGAGATGATGCAGTAACGGCACCATAGTCATTAACAACACGGAAGCGTTGTCCCGGAGTTATAGCTTTTAATTTACGTACACCCATTTTCGATTATAGATTAGCATAAAAATCAATGGACTCTCCACCTCTGACATCAACGATAGCCTTTTTGTAAGCAGGCTTATTACCAGACAGTGTTCCCGCCTTGGTAAACCGAACAACTTTTTTAGCAGGGACAATAATAGTTCGAACACTTTCAACATTTACATTGTAGGCTGCCTCAACTGCTTTCTTTATTTCAACCTTGTTTGACTTTCGAGCAACTACAAAAGTATAGCGATTCATTCTTTCCGAATCTGCAGAAGCCTTCTCAGTTATAACCGGTCGAATTAAAATACTTTCCATCACTTTGTAGTTAATGCAGTTTGAATTTTCTCTATTGACCCTTCTAAGAGTATCAATGTGCCTGCATTCAAAATAGAATAAGTATTTAATTCTGAAGCAGTTAGAACATTTGATCCCTCAAAATTGCGGGATGACAAATATACATTTTTATCTGACTCAGGCAACACAACAGTACATTTCTTCCCTGAAAAGCCCAAAGCATCCAGCACAGAGGCGTATTCTTTGGTCTTTGGGGCCTTAAGTGCAAATTTATCTAAAACCATAATTTGATTATCCGACGCCATCATGCTTAGAGCAGACTTCCGAGCAACCGTCTTGAGTTTTTTATTAAGCTTAAAGCCGTACTCATGCGGCCTTGGGCCAAATACAGTTCCACCACCTCGATATAAGGGAGATCTCATACTTCCGTGTCGCGCACCACCTGTTCCTTTTTGTTTATGAAGTTTCTTGGTAGTTCTTGATATTTCAGATCTTTCCTTCGCTTTGTGTGTCCCTTGACGTTGGTTTGCAAGATATTGTTTGACATCTAAGTAAACAGCGTGCTCATTAGGTTTTACACTAAAAATATCATCATTTAATACTGCTTTCCGGCCAGTATCTTTTCCTTTTTGGTTAACAATGCCTATCTCCATTATTTCTCAACAATTACGACAGATTCTCTCGCGCCAGGGATAGAACCCTTTACCACTAAAACATTCTGTTCTAAGTCAACTTTTAAAACTTGAAGATTCTGGATCTTCACTCTTTCATTGCCCATTCTTCCACCCATGCGAGTCCCTTTAAAAACTCTAGATGGATCTGAACCAGCACCAATAGAACCTGGAGCTCTTAGGCGGTTGTGTTGTCCATGGGTCGCTTGACCAACACCTGCAAAGCCATGTCGTTTCACAACACCCTGAAAACCTTTTCCTTTAGAAGTACCTGCAACATCAACGAATTCACCTTCGCTAAACATATCTACAGTTAATGTATCTCCCAAAACAACTGAGCCTTCAGTAAAGTCCCTAAACTCCACATAGTTTTGTTTTGCAGTGGTATTTGCTTTTTTGGCATGGCCAATAGCAGATTTATTTGGGCGCTTTTTATCGCCAAAGGCAACCTGCACAGCAGCGTAACCATCGACATCTTTATTTTTAATTTGGGTAACCAAACAAGGGCCCAATTCGATGACCGTACACGGGTAGTTTTTACCATCCGCGTCGAAGATGCTGGTCATTCCGATTTTCTTGCCAATTAGTCCAGGCATGATATTTACGGTTCTGAGTTAAACTTTAATTTCTACTTCCACACCACTTGGCAATTCCAACTTCATCAATGCATCAATTGTCTTACTGGATGAAGAATAAATATCCAATAGACGCTTGTAACTTGACAGCTCGAACTGTTCGCGTGCTTTTTTATTTACGTGAGGTGAACGTAACACAGTATATATGCGCTTGTTCGTAGGAAGGGGTATCGGGCCGTTTACCACGGCACCCGTACTCTTCACTGTTTTCACAATTTTCTCTGCACTCTTATCCACTAACATATGGTCATAAGACTTGAGTTTAATTCTAATTTTCTGGCTCATAGGTTCGCTAATAATTATTTACTCCCTCGTACACTTTCAATTACCTCTTCTGAAATTCCTTTAGGAGTCTCTGCATAGTGGCTGAACTCCATAGATGAACTTCCTCTTCCCGATGTAATGGTCCTCAGAGTTGTTACGTAACCAAACATTTCACTCAGAGGAACTTTCGCGTGAACAACAGAATCTCCTTCCTTTGTATCCATCCCTTCCACCATACCACGTCTTTTATTCAAATCTCCGACAACATCACCCATAGAGGCTTCAGGCATTACAACTTCAATTTTCATCAGTGGCTCGAGGATAATCGGCTTAGCTTTTCTTGCAGACTCGCGAAAACCTAATCTCGCCGCTAGTTCAAAAGAAAGAGCATCAGAATCAACTGGATGAAATGATCCATCCTCTAAAATAACTTTCATGGAATCAACACCATATCCAGCGAGTGGACCATTTGTCATAGCTTCTTTAAAACCCTTTTCGACTGCTGGAATAAATTCACGAGGAATATTCCCTCCTTTTATCTTGTTTATAAATTGCAAACCTCCTGCGTCAAAATCCTCATCGGCGGGACCAATTTTAAAGTCGATGTCAGCAAATTTACCGCGACCACCAGTTTGCTTCTTGTATTGCTCACGATGTCCTGTCTCAAAAGTTAATGCCTCCTTGTATTGAACCTGAGGAGCCCCCTGATTGCATTCTACTTTGAATTCACGACGCATCCTATCTACGAGGATATCCAAATGTAATTCACCCATTCCTGAGATAACTGTCTGCCCCGTATCTTCATCCGTTGCAACTCTAAAAGTAGGGTCTTCTTCTGCCAATTTGGCTAAGGCAATTCCCATTTTATCCATGTCCGCTTGAGTTTTGGGCTCAACTGCTAAACCGATAACAGGTTCTGGAAATGTCATTGATTCAAGAACAATGGGCCGCTTTTCATCACAGAGAGTATCACCTGTTCGGATATCTTTAAAACCAACGCCAGCACCAATATCTCCTGCCTCAATAGAAGCTATGGGATTTTGTTTATTCGAGTGCATTTGAAAAATGCGAGAAATACGCTCTTTATTCCCAGTTCTTATATTTTTGACATAAGACCCAGCATCCGTTTTTCCAGAATAAACCCTAAAAAAACATAATCTACCCACAAATGGATCTGTAGCAATTTTAAATGCCAAAGCTGCGAAAGGCTCCTTAGAATCTGGCTTTCGCATTTCTTCCTCCTCTGTATCTGGGTTTGTACCAACTATACCTTCAACATCTAACGGTGATGGCATGAAAGACATAACAGCATCTAACATTGTTTGCACTCCCTTGTTCTTAAAAGCCGAACCACACAAGACAGGAGTTATTTTTTGAGCTATAGTTGCTTTTCGTATCGCTGAAACCAGTTCTTCCCTTGTAATCGCATCTGGATTATCAAAGAATTTCTCGAGCAATGAGTCATCAAACTCTGCAACTGATTCCACTAATTTTTCACGATATTCTTTAACGGTCTCAACCAAATCCTCTGGAATATCAACCTCTTTGTAGGTCATTCCCTGAGTTTCATCGTCCCAAATGATTGCTTTGTTATCCAGCAAGTCAACAACACCCTTAAACTCCATCTCCGCTCCGATAGGAATCTGAAGTGGTACTGGGTGTCCCTTTAATTTTTCATCAATTTGACGAACTACGCTAAAAAAATCAGCACCCGTTCTATCCATTTTGTTTACAAATGCTATTCTTGGAACGTTATATTTTGTTGCCTGTCTCCAAACCGTTTCAGTTTGAGGCTGAACACCCCCAACAGCACATAATAAAGCGACTGCCCCATCTAATACTCTAAGAGATCTCTCAACTTCAACTGTAAAGTCCACGTGACCAGGAGTGTCGATAATATTAATCTTATACTCCTCGGTATCAGTCAGGTCCTTACCTTGATCCGTCGGAAACCTCCAAAAACAAGTTGTAGCTGCAGAGGTGATCGTGATTCCTCTTTCCTGCTCTTGAACCATCCAGTCCATTGTTGCAGCACCATCATGCACTTCACCAATTTTATGAGAAACACCGGTGTAATAAAGTATACGCTCGGTGGTAGTAGTTTTTCCGGCATCAATGTGGGCCATGATACCAATATTCCGGGTGAATTTAAGATCGCGTGTTGACATTAAATATATATTTAGAAACGGAAATGTGAGAATGCCTTATTTGCTTCAGCCATACGATGAACATCCATACGCTTTTTTACTGCAGCTCCTTCTTCTTTTGCAGCGGCCATAATTTCTCCAGCTAATTTAGCCGCCATACTTTTTTCATTTCGAGCACGGGAATAACCTATCAACCATTTCATTGCCTGAGATATTTTTCGTTCAGGACGAATTTGTTGAGGAATTTGAAATGTAGATCCACCAACTCGGCGACTTCTAACTTCAACATGAGGCATAACGTTAGTAAGTGCCGTCTTCCATTGCTCCAGACCATTGGCCTCTTCGGACTTCTCAGAAATCAGATCAATTGCATCGTAAAAAATAGAATAAGAAGTTGACTTCTTACCATCATACATTAAATTATTAACGAATCTTGTTACCAAGGGATCATTAAATCTCGGATCTGGCAAAAGTGGACGTTTTTTAGCACGAGTCTTTCTCATATTTTCCTTTTATTTTTTTGCTTTTGGACGTTTTGTACCATACTTAGAACGACGTTGCATTCTGCCGGCAACACCCGCAGCATCCAGTGCGCCACGGACAATGTGATATCTAACTCCCGGTAAGTCTTTAACTCGACCTCCGCGAACCAAGACAATGGAGTGCTCTTGAAGATTATGACCTTCTCCTCCTATGTAGGCATTTACTTCATTACCATTGGTCAACCGAACACGTGCAACTTTTCTCATTGCTGAATTCGGTTTTTTCGGAGTAGTTGTGTAAACACGAGTGCATACTCCTCTACGCTGGGGGCAGGAGTCTAGCGCTGCTGACTTGCTCTTCTTTTGTAATTTGACTCTTCCTTTACGGACTAGTTGTTGAATAGTTGGCATTCTTTAAATTGTTTTGGTTGTCGTCGCTACAATATTTTTACCCCTAGTTTTTTGGGGACTGCAAATGTAGCTGTTTTTATCTAACATTCAACGCACATTTGAAATCACTTTTTCCAACTTTTTATCAGACACTAGAAAACATACCTTTGAAATCCAAATATGTCAAATTATCTCGAAGCTCTAAACCCAGCCCAAAGAAAGGCTGTAGAATGTACTAAAGGACCCGTTATGGTCATTGCTGGAGCTGGTTCTGGAAAAACTCGCGTCCTAACGTATCGAATAGCACATCTAATGAAATCGGGAGTTGACCCATTTAATATTCTTTCCTTGACTTTTACTAACAAAGCAGCCAGAGAGATGAAAGAAAGAATTGAAAATGTTTTAGGCGGATCGGAAGCAAAAAATCTTTGGATGGGTACGTTTCATTCCGTTTTTGCAAAAATCCTCAGAATTGAGGGACATCGACTTGGTTTTTCATCAAACTTTACTATCTATGACAGTGAAGACTCAAGAAAGGTTATTTCAGGTATCATAAAGGAATCAGGGTTTGATAAAGAAGTTTACAAAGTCAAGACAATAGCAAATCGTATTTCCTCCTACAAGAACAATCTAATAACACCCAAATCTTACTCAACCAGAGCTGAACTTCAAGAGGCTGACGCATCTGCGCGGATCCCAAAACTTGGCGAAATATACTCCTCTTACATGGAAAAGTGTTTTCGAGCAGGAGCTATGGACTTTGATGATTTACTTGTCAAAACCAATGAATTATTTATGAAATTTCCAGATGCGCTGGCCAAGTACCAAGAAAGATTTAAATATATCCTAGTGGATGAGTATCAAGATACAAACCACTCTCAATATTTAATTATCAAATCCTTAGCCAGTAGATATGAAAATATTTGCGTGGTAGGTGATGATGCGCAGAGTATTTATGCCTTTCGAGGTGCTAATATTCGAAATATTCTAAATTTTCAAAAAGACTACGATAATGCCATTTTTTTTAAACTTGAGCAGAATTATCGAAGTACTGAACGAATTGTAAAGGCGGCAAATTCATTAATAAAAAATAATAAAGAACAATTAGAGAAAAATATATGGACAGCAAACCCCTTAGGGGATAAAATTATAATTCATAAAAGTGTTAGCGACTCTGACGAAGGGAATTATGCTGCTCAAACAATTTGGGAAGCCCATATTAGAAATCATTTAGCATATGACGACTTTGCCATTCTATACCGAACCAATGCCCAATCAAGAGCATTTGAAGACTCTTTTCGGAGAAAAAATATTCCTTATCGCATTTATGGTGGTTTATCATTCTATCAAAGAAAAGAAGTCAAGGATCTAATTTCATATGTTCGACTGGTGGTTAACTTAAAAGATGATGAAGCATTTAAAAGAATAATAAATCTCCCCGCCAGAGGAATTGGTGAGACAACATTAGCACGTTTAAGTTTGGCAGCAAATGATCATAAAACCTCTCTATGGGAAGCTGCTCAAAATGCTTCAGAATGGCAAATTAAAATTAATCAACCAACGAAAGAGAAGCTCCTAGCATTTTGTGATTTAATTCTAAGTTATAGAATATTGACAGATGAAAAAGATGCTTTTGATATAGTGGAACACATAGCTCGATCTTCAGGCCTAGTAAAGTTTCTAAGTGATGACAAAACACCAGAGGGAGTAAGTAGATATGAAAATGTACAAGAACTTTTAAATGGTATAAAAGATTTTGTAGAGGAGCAAAAAGAAATAGAAAATGGAAACGCTAGCATTCAATCATATTTGGAAGATATTGCCCTCATAACAGACGCCGATAAAAAAGAGAACGATAATCGACCTAAAGTAAGTCTGATGACAATTCACCTTGCAAAAGGCTTAGAATTTCCAAATATCTTTGTTGTAGGAATGGAAGAGAATCTTTTTCCATCCATGATGAGTATAGGATCACGAAGTGAACTTGAGGAAGAAAGGCGTCTATTTTATGTGGCGCTAACTCGAGCAAAGAAAAGTGCTCATTTAACATATTCTCATGTACGCTATCGTTGGGGAAAACTAATTGACTGCGAACCTAGCCGTTTTCTTGATGAACTTGATGAAGAACATATAGATATACATGTTCCTGAATATAATTCAGGACAAAATTTTTCAAAAAAAATAAATGCATTTGACGTACCTTCGAAACAATCACCGTTTTACTCCAAATCATTTAAAAAAAAGCAACCAGCAAAACTTGATAAACATCCGGATACTGTTAAATTTATTCGACCCGCAAATCTAAAATCATTAAAGGATTCCAAAAACTCTGGTAGTTCAACGCCAATGTCAAACAATACATTAGAACCTGGAAATCGAGTTCTTCACGAACGTTTTGGTACTGGGATAATAACTGAAATAAATGGAGAGTTTATGGATCAGAAAGCTACAATAGCGTTTGATAATGCAGGAGAAAAAAAATTGTTACTAAAGTTTGCTAAATTGCAATTAATAAAATAATGGACACCACAAAAATAGCTGCCCTAGCGCTTGACTACAATACAGATAGAGAACATCTAATCATGCCCGAATATGGTCGGCATGTTCAATCAATGATTGAATATTGTCAAACTTTAACTGACAGGGATCATAGAACTAAAGTGGCAACTAGTATTGTCGACATAATCGGAAATCTAAATCCCAAATTACGAGATAATCCAGATTACCGCCATAAACTCTGGGATCACTTGTTTGTTTTGTCAAATTTTTCTTTAGATGTAGATAGCCCTTATCCAATTTTGACAAAGGAAAAACTAAGTAAACGCCCTGATCTCGTTGGATATCCAAAAAAAAGTCGAACACACAGATACTATGGTAATGTTCTTCAAGCCATGATTAAGACCGTGTCAGAAATGGAATCAAGTAAGGAGAAAGACCTCATGGAATTTGATATTGCAAATCAAATGAAACGAGCATATTTATCCTGGAACAAAGACAATGTAGATGACTCCATAATATTTTCTGAACTCAAAATTTTATCAGCAGGAAAGCTTGGCAACATTGACACTCCTTTAACCGTAGCAAAGGGCGTTAAATCTCAAAATGCTCCGTTAAATACTAAATCAAGAAAGAAGAAAAAACCTCAATTTAAACGAAAAGCAAACTTCTCTTCTCGTTCAAAATCATAATATTGTGAGCAGTTTTAAAATAAAAGGCGGCAAGAAACTTAAGGGGGAAATACAGCCACAAGGGGCAAAAAATGAGGTGCTTCAAATACTTTGTGCAGTTTTATTAACAGAAGAAGAGATACGAATATCAAATATCCCAGATATCATAGATGTAAATAAGTTGATAGAGATATTAGGAGACCTAGGTGTATCGGTTCTTAAAAATGGTCATGGGGACTACACATTTTGCGCTAAGAATATCGATTTGAACTATCTATATTCTGCCGCTTTTAAAGAAAAAGGATCCTCCCTAAGAGGTTCAATAATGTTGGTCGGACCAATGCTTGCACGTTTTGGACAAGGCTATATTCCCAAGCCAGGTGGAGATAAGATTGGACGCCGAAGATTAGACACACACTTTATTGGTTTTATGAAACTTGGAGCAAAATTTAAATTTGAAGAGAATTCAAATTTCTACGGAGTAGAAGCCCCAAAATCAGGATTAAAAGGTGCATATATGCTATTGGACGAGGCATCAGTAACTGGTACTGCAAATATTATAATGGCAGCAGTGCTCACAAAAGGGACCACAACAATATACAATGCAGCTTGTGAACCTTACCTGCAACAACTCTGTAATATGCTAGTAAGGATGGGGGCCAAAATTCAAGGAATTGGAAGTAACTTATTGCATATTACTGGAGTGGGTAGCTTACAAGGTACTGATCATAAATGCTTACCGGACATGATTGAAATCGGCAGTTGGATTGGACTTGCAGCAATGACAGAAAGTGAAATAACGATTAAAAATGCAGGTGTTCAATATCTTGGAGTCATTCCCGAAGTTTTCAAAAAACTTGGAATTGAACTGGAAATATTAGGAGATGACATACACGTTCCAAGTCAAAAAAATTATTCGATAGGGTCATATTTAGATGGATCAATGACTACAATAAGTGATGCTCCGTGGCCTGGGTTTACTCCCGACCTTTTGAGTATTATACTTGTTACAGCAACTCAAGCAAACGGCTCCGTATTAATCCACCAAAAAATGTTTGAAAGCCGACTATTCTTTGTGGATAAACTCATTGATATGGGCGCTCAAATTATTTTATGCGATCCACACAGAGCCACAGTAATTGGCTTAAATCGAAAATTTCCATTACGCTCTACAACAATGACCTCTCCAGATATAAGGGCAGGCATAGCTCTTTTGATTGCCGCACTGAGTGCAGAAGGTACCAGCACTATTCACAATATTGAGCAAATTGATCGAGGATATGAAATGATTGATGTCCGATTACGAAATATCGGAGCTGAAATTGAAAGAATTAATTAAACAAGTCTTGAACACGTTCAAAAAAACCTTTATCTGACTTTCCCGGATTTGGTTTAAAGTTTTTTGACTCTTTCAAATCCTCTAGTAGAGATTTTTCCTTACCAGTTATTGATTTTGGAGTCCATACAGATACATGGACCAAAAGATCGCCAACACCATAACCTTCAACACTTGGCAAACCTTTGCCCTTTAATCTCAATGTCTTTCCACTTTGAGTCCCTGCATCAATTTTCATTCGCACCTTCCCATTAACACTTGGAATCTCAACTGATGAACCCAAGGCGGCATCAGGAAATGAAATATAGAGCTCAAAGTGTAAATGTTGTCCTTCTCTTATCAAAGACTCATGAATTTCTTCTTCAATCGACACAATAAGGTCTCCAGCAGGACTTCCTCCTGGACCATGGTTACCTTTACTTGCTACTCGCAGTTGCATCCCATCTTGAACACCAGGTGGTATTTTTACACTTACAACTTCTTCAACTCTTTCTAGACCATCTGCTCCAACTCCACTAGGTCGCTTGTCTATCATTTTTCCTGAGCCATTACAGCCATTACAGGCACTCGCAGTGCGCATTTGTCCAAGAATTGTGTTTTGAACTCTTGATATTTGGCCGGAGCCGTTACACACAGTACAAGTTTTAAATGTTATACCATCAGCAGGTACAGCTCTTCGAATTTTAATTTTTTTTTCAACTCCTGAAGCAATATCAGATAGATTAAGTTTTACTCTGACTCTTAGATTTGCACCCCTAACAGCTCCACCTCGACTATTCCCGCCAAAACCTCCAAAGCCACCTCCTCCAAATATGTCTCCAAAGTGGCTAAATATATCATCCATATTCATACCACCTTGACCACCCGAACCAGGACCAAAGGCTTGATGACCGAATTGATCATATTTTTGCTTTTTTTCAGGATTAGATAAAATTTCGTAAGCCTCTGCAGCTTCTTTAAATTTATCTTCAGCAACGGCATCTCCTGGATTTTTATCTGGATGATACTTAATTGCTAGTTTTCGATAGGCTTTTTTAATTTCATCTGAAGATGAAGATTTACTTACACCCAAAACCTCGTAAAAATCTCGTTTTTGCGCCATAATTAGTTTGTGCTATCCGCTACTACCACTTTGGAATAGCGAATTATTTTTGACCCTAGCATATAACCTCTTTCAATCTCATCAATCACCTTTCCCTTCTGATCCTCCGAGGGAGGTGGAATAGTAGTTATTGCTTCCATAGTTTCCACATCAAGAATTTTACCAATAGTAGATTCCATCGGCTTCAAACCCTCAATTTTTAAAGTTCCGATAAGTTTAGCATAAATAAGGTCTAAACCTATTCTTTCCTCAGATTCTTTTGGGAAATTTTTCAGAGCCCGATCCAGATCATCTATAACAGGCAAAATAGCTTTTATAACCTTTTCACTTGCAGTTGACATAAGATCAAGTCGCTCACGAGCATTTCTCTTTCGAAAATTCTCAAACTCAGCATAGAGTCTCAAATTTTGATCTTTGAGCTCCTGAATTTGTTCTTCACCAGTAAGTTCTGGAGCATCAGAATTTCCATTTTTTTTTGCTCCCTCCTCAATTTTCGAGTCTGCTAAGTCTTTCTTAGTCTTAGTTGTCTTTTTCTCTTTTGCCATGATAAATTCAAATGTGTATTCCCGAGAAAGCAAACAGTCTGCCAAACATGATCAGATGTCATATTGGCAGACTGCGTATGATTATGAAGATTTTATTTTTTCAAAGAAATCAAGGCATTCTCAAGAGCTCCACCTCTTAGCCCCTTGGCAATTATTTTACCTTTACCATCTATAAGAAAGGTCATTGGCACTGCATTTACACCATAAATAGCAGCACCTTGAGCACGCCATCCCCGAAGATCACTAACATGACTAGACCACGTCAGTCCATCTTGAGCTATCGCCTGAACCCATCGATCTTTGGATTGGTCTAAGCTAACCGAGTAAATTTCAAAACCCTTACCAACGCTAAATTTTGCATCTTTAAACTTTCCATAAGTTTTTACAACATTTGGATTCTCTCTACGACATGGACCACACCATGACGCCCAAAAGTCAACCAATACCAATTTACCTTTTAGATCACTTAATTTCATGATTTCTCCTTTCGGGTTTAAAAAAGCCAATTCAGGAGCCTGATCTCCAATTTTAACATTAGAGACTTGATCATAACTGATATTATTAGGCCGAATAATTATCTCTTTATAATTTGAGCTCGTAAACATTACGACAATTGCTATCAATAAAATTGTTCTTGTTTTCATTTCAAATAAATTAAACTGTTTGTTAAAGTATTATTGCCCCCGACCTATAATTGTTACCGGTCCTGAATATCGCAATTGTCTATCGCACTGCAAAAGAATATAATAAGTTGATGGAGGCAACGGTTGACCATTATTATTGACTCCGGACCAGGTATCATCGTAATTATCTTGGTAATAAACTTGCCCACCCCAACGGTTTAAAACGCGTAAAGTACAAGATTCCTCAAATGACACTTCGGATAAATCTAAAACATCATTTATTCCATCCATATTCGCAGTTATAACATTTTGAACATTTGAAAAATCAGGTGCTGTCAAATCTGGAAGCCAATAAATTAACATGGTATCAATTCCTTGACACCCATATTCATCTGTGACAATTGCAAAAAATGTAGTTGAATCTTGATATTGCCAAGCCTGTGGATTTTTTTGCTTCGAATTATTAAAATAAACTGGCTTATCAGCAAACCATTGATAAAATGAACCGGATGAAACATCAAGATATGCTGTATCGTTTCTAACTATCGATGTGTCATTTCCTAAATCAACATTTACAGACCATTGTATAACCGATATTGTGTCATAAACTGTATCTGGACAAGTTGATGAAGAAACTATCAGCCGAACTGTATAATCACCGGGTGATGACCATGAAACATCTGCCACACTGTCTCCAGTAGCACCGAAAGTATTTGATAAATTACCAAAATCCCATTTAAACGTGGCATCATTTGGAGTTCCGCCTTCCGCATAAAAAAGCAAATTTTGGGCTTCAAAACAAGATTTTCCAGAATATTTAATCAAATAATCTGGTGAGTCAAAAATGTTAAAAGTCTCGTAAACAGTATCAGTACAAACAAGTCCAGGATTGATAATCAACATTACCGTATAAGCCCCTGTATCCAAATAGGTATATGAGGGAGAAGGTGAAGAACTCGAATCTGTTGTAGTCGTGGTGTCGCCAAAATCCCATAAATATGATATTGCCCCTGATGTTTGAGCCTGAAAGGACATTGTCTTCCCTGTGCATAACAAACTCGGTTTCTCTGTTTGAGTTAGCATATCCGCAACGACATTACTAATACAGCTTGTAATATTAAATTGATAATCTCGACGAACTTTTGAAAGTAGAGTTCCATTTTCATACTCAGAAACACATATCCCAACAACAAACTGACCGGTTGTGTTAGCAACGCCTGTTATAAAACCAGTAAGAGGATCTATTGTTAAAGCTGGAGTACCAGGAATAGGCATTGAGCTTGTCTGAGGAAGAATAAACGGAATTGATGAATATGGAGGTGGGTCAGAAGAGGTAGGACTTGGATTAAAAGAAGAACCACCATTCAGAATATCGCAAAACTCATAAAAAAGGGAATCTCCATTAGAATCAGCTGCTGAAGCATCAATATTCAAAGCGTCCGATTTACAAAGTACTATAGGCGGCACAGTGGTAAACTGAGGCGTGCTATTGCAATTATCCATAGATGGTACTTGGATGGTATAGGTATTTCCTTTACCTGAGGAGACAATATTTGCAATACTAGCATTTCTACAGCACCGCTGATAAGAAATAATATAACCGCCTAATCTGGCAGGAAGAGACATGATATGGATATATTCCGCATATTCAGTACAAATATTTGGAGGAGTGGTCAAACATGGGTTACCTGTAGCTGACGGCACCTGAACAGTCGCTCCTTTTGTTACTGAAGGGTTAAAAAGAACGTTCCCTTGATCATCAAATATTGTGAAATTAACAGATTGATCAAATGCTGCACCCCCCCCATTGCAGTCTCTGTAAATCCTGAGTTTTATTTCATAACTATTATTTCCAGAACATGTATAAGTTATTTCTCCACCTACCAAATGAGCAGCATTTAGGTCAGATGAAAGAAGTACAGATCCACAAAAAAAAATTAGGGCGAAACAGCAACTTTTAAGATTTGAAAACATCTAATTTATTTAACTACTTTAATCCAAAGCTTACCTGAGTATTGACCACGCAAACCAGAAGCTTTTGCAGAATCCGCCTGCTGGTAACTTGGGAACTTCATCAAGTAAACATAGAACATATCATTTCTTGAATCTCTAAAGACATTCGCTTGAATCCCTTTGTTTACTAGTTTTGAAGCCATCCGATTGGCATTACTCGATTCCCCATATACTCCTGCGGTAACATAATAGCCAGGAGATCCCGGAGTCACATTATTTGCGTAATTCTCATTGCGGTAACCTCTTATCACACCTTCACTTTGCAGAGCGCTATTCGAATTGGAATTCCAATTTTGGTCAGAAGCAGAAGGGTTCATCGATGTTTTGTCCTTTCTAGATCTGCGTTGATTCCCTGCTTCTTGTAGTTTCAGTCCTTCTTCCTGAAGATTCTTTTTAAGAGATTCTGTTTGTTTCTCAAGTTCTACTTTTTGAGCAGCACCCAATTCATCTTTAAACTCTTCAAGTCTCTCATTTAATAGTTTTTCTGTCTCTTTCGAAGCCTGTCGCTGTTTGTCTTTCAAACGTTTAACCTCAGATTCAAGCCTAGAGTTTCTCTTATTATCACCAAATCGATATGACAGCATAAATTCATTTGACAAACCTAATGATGAAGCAAAAGCATTTGTACTAAATTCGTGAGAATAACCAACAGATAGCAATGGAGTCAAATGAACTCCAGCATTTAAAGTAGCAGCATAATCACTTCTGTACATTGCCCCTAAGTACCCATATTCTTTCATATTAAACATTAACCCAGCATCAACCTGTGGAGCTACAAATGCCGCCGCCCTTACTGTAACCATTGGACTAAGAACCATTCTATCCTTTTGAATTTGGAGATCATATTGAGTAGAAGCCACATAATGACGTATCAAATGATATGCAACTGGCCCGCTGTAGTTGTTAGAATAATTTATAGTTGGGTTCAGTAGTTGCGGAACACTTAAACCTATTCGAAAATCACTAACCTGGAGATTTAAACCCAAATTCATATCTAAAGTTCCATTTTGATTGGTTGGAAACAGAAATGGATCACCTTCATTTTTAACGCGAACACTCGCCATATCAAATGAATTATTTAAATAACCTAAACCCAATCCAAAACTTAGCACAGAATTTTCACTTAACTGAGCATGGTATGCATAATTACCATAAATACCAGAGCGAGAAACAATATCAGTAACATCATTGAATGCATAAACCGAATAACCGATGCGTTCTTTGTTTAAGGCACCGTTAAAAACTAGTGCAGATGTCTCTGGAGCTCCCTCCATGCCCTGCCATTGCTGTCTGTGCATGGTTGTCAATGAACTAAACCCTTCCGCCCCAGATAATGCTGGATTGGTTATTTGTGGAGTAAAGAAATAGGACGCGTAAAGTGGTAATTGCTGAGCTTGAATAGATGTCAAACCAAAAACCAATAGAGTTATAGATAGAATTGCCTTTTTCATAATTGCTTTAGACTTTTAAATGCGATTTCGGTTATTGCTGATTACGAATTACAGTTATTGCTCCTCTAAAACGAGCATAATTATTATTGCATAATAAAATATAATAATATGTTCCGTCAGGAAGTGGATCTCCTCCGATAGTTGTTCCATTCCATCCTGATATATATTTATTCTGTTCATATACTTTAGCGCCCCAGCGGTTAAATATCAAGATGTCGCATGAATCAGATTGAACAACTTCTGAAAGATCAAAAACATCATTGAATCCATCACCATTTGGGGTAATAACATTCATCACATTTTCAAAGTTTGTATCAAGTGTGGATGGGTCAAATTGGATCACCATCATGGAGTCAATTCCAAAACAGCCAAATGAACTTCGAACCTCAACATAATATGTTGTTGTGTCTGACGTAGGTTTGGTCAACGGAGATGGATTCGTTGGATCACTGAAGTATACAGGTTTGTCAGCGTACCAATAATAAGTATTGCCTCCGCTAGCTCCAAGTTGAACAACTTCCCCTGGCATTACCGTTTGATCTGAACCTGCATTTGGAGTAATTATAATTTCAGTAATTTGAAGAGTATCAAAACTGGTACAATTGTTTAATCCAGTCGCTTGGACTAGATATACCCCTGAGTCTTTGGCATAGAACGAACTACCTGTATATGAACCCAACGGCCATGACCACTGGTAAGAAAGACCTGAGCCAGTTACACCGATTAGAACAGAATCACCCGCACACAACCCCAGACTATCGCTTGGAGCCACATTAACTATGGGTAAAGAAATGACATTTACTTGAAGAGGCCCAGTTGTCCAATTACATGCGTTATTATTAATTATCAGACGGTATTGAGCAGATCCGGCTATTAGAGCTGTATCAACAACTAATTCAAAAGTAGTATCATTTGGTAAAGATTGCCATGCCCCTGATGAAATTGGGTACATCACCTCCCATTGATAAGTCCAATCATTCAAAAAAGATTGATCATGAGAACGTAACAATGTAGAATCACCGGGACAAATATCTAATGAGGCAGCTGACTGCCCAGCCCACATAATGTTTTCGATGTAAGTGTCAGGTACGGTATCCACAAATATCTCAACACTATAACTCGTATCTGGACAACTTCCTGGATTCCAGGATGTAACCAAAGCATATTTTCCTGAGGTTCCAGTAACAAAATTAGAACTTGTTTCTCCGGATATAGCTATGGGTTGAATAACTCCAAACATGTCAACAGTATCTTTTAACCATTGATAAGAAACAGTTACCCCAGCACCTGCTTGAGGACCTCTTAACATTATTGTCTCATTTTCACAAAACTGTAATGAGTCAATTTGAGAATCCTTATCTAAAACTGTCAACGTAAACATTCCTGTTGCAACATGGGAAATTGATGTAACTGGAGAAAAAGTATTAATTGTGGTATCCAGTGTTGCAAGATCGCAATTACCAGAACTACCGATAACTCCATAATCACCGCTAGCGAAAACTATTAATGAGTCAGATGTTGCTCCCGCAATTGGTGTACCGGATAAAGTCCATTGATATCCGTCTAAACCTTGACTCGCATATATAATTACAGTATCTCCCTCGCACATTCCCCAATCATTCGAGGGGGTGTGATTATTAACGAAGCCACCAATAATAGAGTCGATCGATACCGAAGGAGCAACATTAACTAACATTTGAATGGTGTCAGACCATAGAGATGGACTTGAAGACTTAACGGAAAGCCCATAAAAGTTATTTATTGAAATAGAATCTGGAACCAAAACCCATGCGTATTTAACACCTGCAGAGATTGTATCTGCTATGGTACCCACTGGAGCAGGGGTGACAGATTCCCATTTCACTATGGGCAAAGTATCACTCTGTCCTAGAGTAAATGCACTTTTTTGACCCTCAGCAAGAAGTATATGAAAATCATTAGTTACATTCATGCCGGGAGTTCCAATGGTGAGTGTCAACTTCAAAGAATCGCCTGTACACTTTGATAAATTGGGGACCTGAGTTAGGTCGATGGATTGAGAGTTAGCTAGGAATGAAAAGGAGATTCCAATAGCTGTAGCGAAGAAACGTACAAATGACATGCAGATATTATTCGTTAATTGAAGTTGCAAATATAGGGCGCAAGTTCTATGCCAAAGATATAAACACATGGTAAAGGTGACTTAAATATGGTTCGCGTAGCAATTAGGTTAGCTTTCACATTTTTAAACTGGTTTCAATATTTTGAAAAATTTTTATCAAATTGCCGCATATTTTAAATTCAGATAACTACGCATAATTCATCATAAATTGTCAAAACTAAATGAAGAGACAAAACATATTTAAGAGTTTCAGGAACGCTTTACAAGGTTTTAAAACTGCTTTTGTTCAAGAGAGAAATTTAAAATTCCAGGTTGTCTCCGCTTTACTTATTATTTCGATGGGATTATTTTTTGAGATAACGGCTAAAGAGTGGAATTTAATTGTCGTTGTTATTAGTCTTGTTTTCGTCAGCGAGTTAATAAATACATCGATTGAAACACTGTGCGACACTCTGCATCCAGATATTAATTCAGGAATTAAAAAAACTAAGGACATAGCGGCAAGCTCAGTTATTTTTGCTGCTTTATCTGCGATTATAGTTGGAGCAATTATTTTCGGGCCCTATCTGAAAAAATATCTTTTTGAGCTTTCAATATGAAATACAAAAAATCTATCCAAAGAAATAAACCAGAGCATAAAAAGATTTGCGATTCATTGAGATTACAAAAAAGTTATTTTGACTGGGTAGGTTTTTATTGGATGAATGATGTTGATCAAACTTTGGAGCTTGGCGCTTTTTCTGGTTCAAATACTGAGCATACTCGTATACCATATGGCAAAGGGATTTGCGGCCAAGTAGCTATCTCTGGCAGAATAATTGAAGCACCTAATATCCATGAGGCAAGTAACTATATCGCCTGTTCATTGAAAACTAATTCGGAATTAGTTGTCCCCATTTATAAAAATGAAAAACTTATTGGTCAGTTAGATATTGATAGCCATTCTATTAATCCATTCAATCTAAGCGACAAGGCTCTCTTGGAAAAAATATGTGAATCCGTAGCTGACGATATAATGCCATGAATTATTGATTAAACCTGATTGCGTCAACTGGATCTAACTTTGCAGCCAGTGATGCCGGTGCTAGGCCAGACAATAGTCCAATCAATGCGGAAAGACCTATCCCGGTAAATATATTTTCTAGACTCATTGCTAATTCGAATTCAGAATAAAAAGAAGCTACAGAAATTAAAATAGAAACGCATAATATTCCAATTATTCCTCCGAGAATGCTTAATAACGTGCTTTCAACTAAAAACTGTAAAAGAATAAAGGAGTTTTTTGCCCCGAGAGCCTTCTGAATACCTATTTGTCCAGTCCTCTCACGAACACTAACAAACATTATATTAGCAATCCCAAACCCCCCGACTAAAATTGAAAACCCGCCAATAATAGTTCCTGCAATACCAATAGCTGAAAACATTGAATCAAGACCTCCACTGATTATTGATGACTCATTTATCGAGAAATCATCCTCAGCCCTTGGGCTAAGCCTTCTAATTGCCCGCATATTTAGTTTCACCTCATCTTTAAGAAGTTCAAGTGAAACATTTTCTTTTACTTTGAATTGAATTGATGATCCAGACAACTTATCTCCCCTCATTGATATCAATAACGATACGGGAATAAATATTTTGGAGTCATCAGACTCACCCACAAGACTATTGCCTTGCTTATCTAAAACTCCGATAACACTAAATTGCCTGCCAAATGCTGTTATGCTTCTTCCAATTGGATCTTTATCCCCAAAGAGTCCTCGAGAAACGTCTGAACCGATAATACAAACAGGTTTTCCCAGCCTAGTTTCTTTTTCAGAAAAGTATCTTCCAACTTCCAATTGCTCAGCTTTAGAAAATATTAATCCTACTTCAAAAGTTATTCCTTCAATACTTACATTTTCAACATTTGAATTTTGATATTTTACAGTTTCTTTTGTGCCTGCCCCATAGCCCATGTATTGCGCTGTATTAAGCCGGCGATTAAGTAATTTTTTGAAATCATCATAACTCACTTCAGATCTCTGAAAATATTTCCACCATTCGTATCCATCGGCGCCGTCTCCACCACCCCAGGGCCATTTTTGAACAAATACAACATCCGTACCTATACTATCCACACTCGAACGAATATTTCTTTCCAGACTATCTACGATTGCATAAACTGATATAATTGCGAATATTCCAATTGCAATACCTAACAAACTGAGGGAGGTTCTCAATCGATTATTTAATAAAACATCCCAGGCAAATCGATAAGACTCTGAAATAAGCGTAAAAATTTTCCACATGACAAGGTGAAATTACAAAGTCCATGACAAGGAATCCCTACATTTGTTCTTTGATTTTTTTGTTACCCATAAATATAAAATGAATTCAAAACTAAATCCCGTAAAATCTGCGTTAATTTCTGTTTTTAACAAAGAAGGCTTGGAGCCTATAATAAGGGCTTTAAACAAAGAGGGAGTAGAACTTTTTTCAACAGGCGGGACTCAAGAATTTATTGAAAATCTAGGGATCTCCTCTACTCCAATTGAATCAGTCACAGAATTTCCTAGTATATTAGATGGACGTGTTAAAACACTTCATCCTAAGGTATTTGGAGGAATACTTTGGAGAAGATCAATACAAGCAGATGCCGCAACAGTTAATTCCATGGAAATCCCGAGTATAGATATGGTTGTAGTTGATTTATACCCCTTCGAGGAAACTATGAATTCTGGTGCGGAAGAGGGAGAAATTATTGAAAAAATTGATATTGGAGGCATTTCTTTGATTCGTGCCGGAGCAAAAAACTTTAATGATGTTTGGGTTGTTTCCTCAATGGTAGAATACCCGGAATTGATAAATATTCTTGGTGACCAAGGAGCTCAGAGCTCCTTAAAGCAAAGAAAGGAATTTGCTGGAAGAGCCTTTGATGTTTCTGCTAACTATGATTCGCTAATTTCAGATTGGTTTCGAGATAAAGAAAAACCATTCTCACAAATAAATGGAAAAAGAAAAGAACTTAGATATGGAGAAAACCCTCATCAAAAAGCGTGGTTCATTGGAGACTTAGATTCATTATTTACTCAGCACAGCGGAAAAGAATTAAGCTATAATAACCTTCTAGATATAGATGCAGCTATGGCTTATTGCGCTGAAGGAAAAGATTCTACTGTAGCCATAATAAAACATAACAATGCTTGTGGATTTGCATCTACTAAGACTCTCGAGGAGTCTTGGGACAAGGCTCTATCATCAGATCCAGTTTCAGCTTTTGGCTCCGTCATCGCGTGTAATGTGGATATTGATGAAGCAACAGCAAAAAAAATTAGCTCTCTATTTTTTGAAGTTATTATTGCTCCTGGATTTTCAGATGATGCCATGAGACTTTTAAAATCTAAAAAAAATAGAATAATTTTAGAGAGCCAGTCAGCAATATTCCCAGAGACCATAGTACGATCATCTTTGAATGGATTACTGCTTCAAACCAGAGATAATCACCGAGATAGCAAGAAAGATCTTAAAGTAGTGACAAAGAGGAGCCCTACTGAAAAAGAAATAGAAGACTTACTATTGGCCTCTGCCATTTGCAAGCACACTAAAAGTAATACCATAGTTTTAGCCAAGAATCAACAATTAATATCAAGTGGAACCGGACAAACATCGAGAATTGATGCTTTAAATCAAGCGATAAATAAAGCAAAGTCATTTGGAATGAAATTAGAAGGAGCTGTAATGGCTTCTGATGCCTTTTTTCCATTTCCTGACTGTGTTGAACTAGCAAATGCCCAAGGCATTAAAGCAGTAATTCAACCTGGTGGATCTATAAAAGATAACTTGAGTATCGATTTTTGTAACAATAATGAAATAACAATGGTGACAACAGGTATACGCCACTTTAAACACTAATAATTGAAAATGGGACTTTTTGACTTTTTAACTTATGATATAGCCATTGACCTGGGCACAGCAAATACTCTTATTATTCATAATGATAAAGTTGTTGTAGACGCTCCATCAATTGTAGCGATTGACCGATCTACGAATGCAATCCTAGCTATTGGGCATGAAGCGATGCAAATGCATGGAAAAACTCATGAAAATATTCGAACAGTCAGACCGTTAAAAGATGGAGTGATTGCTGATTTTGTGGCTTCAGAGCACATGATTAGGGAAATGATAAAAAGTATTCCCGTTCTAAAAAATAAGCTACTTGCTCCTTCACTAAGAATGGTTATATGTATCCCGAGTGGTATAACTGAGGTTGAAAAACGAGCCGTTCGCGATTCAGCAGAACATGCAAACGCTAAGGAGGTATATCTGATACATGAACCTATGGCTGCTGCCATTGGAATTGGTGTTGATGTCCTAGAGCCGAAGGGTAATATGATAATAGATATTGGAGGCGGCACAACCGAAATTGCTATCCTAGCTCTTGGAGGTATAGTTTGTGACAAAAGTATCAAAGTAGCTGGTGATGTATTTACTAATGACATTGCCTATTATATGCGATCTGAACATAATTTATATGTAGGTGAAAGAACAGCTGAATCAATAAAAATAAATGTAGGGGCAGCTATAGATAATTTAAGTAATCCTCCAGAAAATATATCGGTTCAAGGCAGGGATTTAATAACTGGAAAACCGAAACAAGTTGATATAACATATCAGGAAATATCAAAAGCCCTTGATAAATCGCTTACGAGAATTGAAGATGCCGTTATGGAAGCATTGGCTCTTACACCACCAGAATTATCCGCAGATATTTATAATTCTGGGATTTATATGGCTGGAGGTGGCTCTTTATTGAGAGGGCTGGATCAAAGAATATCTGCAAAAACAGATTTACCAGTTTATGTTGCAGAAGACCCTTTAAGAGCAGTTGTCAGGGGTACTGGCATAGCACTTAAAAACTTAGACAAATACCGTACTCTATTGATGCGTTAAAAGGATGCGAAATATTTTACGGTTTATTATTCGATACCGCGTAGCCTCAATTTTAATTATCATTCAAATATTGGGACTTTCAATTACCTATCGAAACTCCTTAATACATCAAACATTTTTTTGGCAAAGAGTACTAACATCTCAAGCTAGATGGCATCATTTCACAGGAAGCTGGAAGAGTTATTTTTATCTAAAAGATATTAATAATGCCCTTCAAAAAGAAAATACCATCCTACGCGAAGAATTAAATAATGGTTCTCAGTTGCCCACCAACATGGTAGATAGTTCTCAGTTTAGGTGGACCTATGGAGATATTCTTTATTCAAGTGTTAATTTGAAAAACAACTCACTTATTCTCAATAAAGGTGAAAATGATGGTTTAACACCTGGAGATGGAGTTCTAGGCCCTCAAGGAGTTATGGGTATTATAGATAAAACCTCACCTCACTATAGTAGGATTATACCCATCATTCATGGTGAGTCAAGAATCTCTGGAATAATAAAACGAACAGGACATTTTGGTACAATTGTTTGGAGAGGAGGGAATTCAAATAAAGCTGAAATAATTGATTTGCCAATAGAGATAAATTTAAAGTCTGGAGACGAAGTCGTAACGGACCCAAGGTCCAATATATTTCCTTCAGGCTGGCCCATTGGGCGAATAATTTATACTATTGCAGACTCTTCAAACCAGACTCAATCTGCAATTATTGAGTTATTTATTGACTACAAAAAATTACAACCTGCATACATTGTTTCGAATAATTTAAAGGCGGAATATCTAAAAATAATTCAACCATGAGAAAATTAAATACATGGTTAATGTGGAGTAGTTTTCTTTTAATCTTACAATCACTCATAATAAGCAAAATTCAAGTTTATGGATTTTTAAACCCATACATATATGTAGGGATCTTTTTATTAGCTCCGACTCATCTGGGCCGAATTTCTTTCTTATTTCTGGGAGCATTAATTGGTGCATGGATAGATTTTCAGATAATGAGTGGTGGAATACAT
Organism: uncultured Flavobacteriales bacterium; assembly: GCA_938084135.1. Lineage (GTDB taxonomy): Bacteria > Bacteroidota > Bacteroidia > Flavobacteriales > Schleiferiaceae > TMED14. The sequence goes on along the minus strand of CALKDS010000027.1, from coordinate 822 downwards.
ATGATGGCATCTAGCTTACTTTGCTATTTCCGTCCAAAAATTCTAGATTTCGTAATACCCAGAGCAGATGAAGAAGATTTAGCCTTTTCACCAGTTGATATTGGTTTAGGAAAGTGGTTGGTTTATGCAGGGATTGGAATCATATTGCATCACGCCTACCTATTTTCGGTGGATGCCTATAGCTTGAATGAACCTCTACTCTTGATATGGCGTACATTTATTTCCACAATTGCAAGCACACTATTAATTACCTCCGTTTTATATTTTTCAAAAAATCAATTAGTTAAGTAATGCGCAGCAGGCTATTTCTTACTTTACTGATTGGTCTAACTCTGGTCTTTATCGCAAGGTTATTCTATATCCAACTTATAGATCCAAAGTATACTCTTGATGCGGCGAATAATGCGCAAAGAATCCAGAAAGTTTTCGCCCCTAGAGGTATTATTTATGATCGAGATAGCATCCTTTTAGCTACCAACCAGGCTGCCTATGACATCGAAGTAACTCCTAGCTTAATAAGTGATTTAGACACCTTACAGTTAGGACAATTGTTGAACCTTAGTTATGAAAAAATAACCTCAGCACTTAAAAAAGCAAAAAAATATTCTCCGTATCGTCCAAGTCCCGTAATTAAGAGTTTAACTTCAAATGACTATGCAGAAATTCAAGAAGAAATAGGATTTCATCCCGGAATTTCAATGAGGAGGAGAACATTTCGTAAATACTCAAGCCCCTCTGCAGGTAATACTCTTGGTTATATAGGAGAAGTTAATGATTATATATTATCGAAAAAACCAGAATATGAACTGGGGGATTATGTTG
>CALKDS010000026.1 GCA_938084135.1 uncultured Flavobacteriales bacterium | reverse complement strand
TACCCATCTCTAAGGGCATATCCAATCTGATCAGATTTATGTTATCCTCCCAAAGCACTCCAGAAATATTATCTCTATAATTTATGGAATGATTCAAAATTGTTATCCATGATTGAGGTTCAAAATAAACTAAACCCAACCCAGTTCTATAATATCCACCGATATGATAACCAGTTTGAGGCTGATAATAAAAAGCAAGAGAGTTAGTGAGTACAGCAGAAGGAACAACATTCAAATTGGAAATATGAATCCCTGCGGACACTCCATGACTAGAAAATTGAGCATTTACTCGTTGAGCTAAAAAAAATACTATGAGAAAAGTTAATACTTTACCCAACAAAATCTTGATCATAAACCTTCAAATTTGTGATAAAAAATTTCTAACATTATTTTCTATTCTAGCCGGAATATTTAATGATTCTGCAGGAGTAAAAGAATTACCAGTCATCTTTTCATATAATTCAATATAACGAGACGATACGGACTTTATCCAATCTGAACTGAGTTCGGGGACATTCTGACCATCTTCTCCTTGGAATCCATGTGATATTAAAAACTGCCGTACGAATTCTTTAGATAATTGCTTTTGAGGAACACCTTTCTTCTGACGTTCGTGGTATCCTTCTCTTAGAAAATATCGAGAGGAATCTGGAGTATGAATCTCGTCAATTAATATAATAGTCCCATCTCTTAATTTACCAAACTCATATTTTGTATCCACTAAAATCAACCCTCTTTTTGTCGCCATTTCTTGACCCCGAGAAAACAATTTCTTGGTGTAGCTTTCTATTTGATCATAGTCATCTTTCGAAATAATACCTTTCGATAAGATACTTTCTCTTGATATATCTTGGTCATGGGCACCTATACTTTCTTTAGTTGTAGGAGTAATAATTGGTTCAGGGAATTCGTCATCTTCTTTTAAACCATTTGGCATTGAAACACCACATAAATTTCTTTCACCTTGAGAATATACCCTTGACGCATGGCCACTTAAATATCCTCGAATCACCATTTCAACTTTAAAAGGAATGGCTTTTCGACCAAAAGTAACAACTGGATCCGGAGAGGCAATATGCCAATTCGGAACAATATCAGCAGTGCTCTCAAAAAAATGTTTAGCCATTTCGTTAAGCACTTGGCCTTTATGAGGAATTCCTTGAGGCATTACAACATCAAATGCTGAAAGCCGATCAGAAGCTACCATCAGAATAAAATCACTATTAATAGTGTAAACATCTCTGACCTTTCCCTTGTAAACAGAAGTTTGACCGGGAAATTGAAAATCATGATCTATTAATGAAGACATGTATATCTAATTATTTGCATTTAGCAGTTAGTGGCGCTAAGCTATTACTTTTACAGTTCCAAAAGTACAATTTATGCCAATCGTAACCCTTACAAGTGACTATGGATGGAAAGATCCTGATGGAGCAATTGTACGAGGAATAATTTATTCCGAAATGCTTAAATCTGGCGTTGCGGCGCCGTTAATAGAAATAACAAATAGCATTAGTCCTAGAGACCATCTTGAAGCTGCATATATTGTCAGGGAAGCATACAAATCATTTCCAAAAGGTAGCATACACATTATTCTTGTTGACAGTATGACTCCATCTGATATGGAAATCATTGCAGTTGAGTTCGATGATCATTTTTTTCTTGCACCTAATCATGGAGGACTTTCTTTAATTCGGCCAGATCTAAATATTAGTAACGCCGTCCAAATAGAGCTAAAGAATCGTCCAGAATTAATCGAATCTGAAAGTCAGATTGCGGTTACTGCAGTTCATTTATTAAACAAGGGGCGATTTGAAACAATTGGAAAGCCTTTAAGCCATTTTAAGAAACTCCAAACCATACATCCCGAAATAAGAAATGAAAATACCGCTATTGTTCATGTTCAATACATAGATCACTTTGGACAATTAGTAACTAACGCAAATGAACATTGGTTAAAAAAATGGACTAAAGAGAAAGAATTTATGGCTATAGCTAGAGGAAGAAAAATAAAAAATTGGATTTCTAGTAGAGAAGAAATGACAGAAACAGGATCTCTATATCTCAGAATAAATCGTGCAGGTTTTTTAGAAATTGGGATTATCGAACCTGGGCTTGATGGCTCTAATTCTGCTAGTAGTTTGCTGGGTATCGTTATTCACGACCCCATTGAATTACAAATAAAATAAGTCACGAATTAAATCAAACTTTATCACTGCGATAATTTCATAATATTTCACGAAATTTGAATCGCTTTTTCGCATTAAAATACTAGTGAAAATAAATGAAAAAAAAATATAATGCTTACACTAGTTAAAAAAGAGTTTCACGCCTTTTTTCAATCCTCAACTGGGGTTCTTATTATTTGCACTTATCTTGGGTTAAACGGAATATTCCTTTGGCTCCTTGATGTTCCATTTAATTTAATTGAAACTGGATATGCTCAATTGGATGGGTTATTTATGTTATCCCCATGGGTTTTTATGTTCTTAATCCCTGCTATTGGAATGAGAATGATTTCTGAAGAGAAACGATCTGGAACCATTGAGTGGTTGTTTACAAAGCCCATGACTGAATGGCAAATAATCATTGGAAAGTGGGCCGCAGGAATGTCTCTTGTCTTTTTTGCTTTATTACCAACATTTATTTATGGAATTACATTATATGCTTTCGGTAATCCAATTGGAAATCTGGATTTTGGATCTTTAGCAGGCTCATATATTGGATTATTATTCCTTGCTGCAAGCTATTTGAGCATATCTCTATTCGCCTCATCTCTAACCGAGAATTCAATTGTAGCATTCGTCACTTCCGTATTATTTTGTTTATTTTTCTACACGGGCTTTGAGCAACTGGCTAATTTAGATGCTCTAAAATTTTCAGGACTATTCTGGATGAAATTAGGCATTAATGAACACTACATATCCATAAGTCGTGGAGTCATAGATCTTAGAGATGTAGTTTATTTCATAGCGCTGAGTTATACTTTCCTAAGTGCATCTAAAACAGTACTTAAATCCCGTAATTGGTAGTCCATTTTGAGTATGAGAAAAATAGACTTATTAAAATTTGGCACTGTCCTTTTATTTAGCATATTATCTGTTTTCTTATCAGAATTTATTCCAATAAGAATTGATTTAACCCAAGATAAAAGATTTAGTTTAAGTCATTCGACTCTGAAACTGATCGAAAAAGTTGAGGATCCTATGCTTTTTTCTGTATATCTAGAAGGAGATTTTCCGGCGGGTTTTCAACGTTTAAAATTTGAAACCACACGAATGTTAGAAGAATTTCGTGCAAAAAATCCTAATATTCAATGCGTATTAATCGATCCGTCTGAAAACCCAAATTCAAAAGCAAGGAGAGACACATATACTCAACTCCGAAATGCAGGACTTTCTGCTATTCAAATAAAAGTTGAAGAAAGTGATGGGGTTCGTGAACAACAAATATTTCCTGGCGCAATTGTTTCATTTCGAGATAATGAATGGCCCATTTCATTGCTTTTAGAGCAATTTATGTCTAACCCTGATGCACAAATTAATGCGTCAATTCAAAATCTAGAGTACACATTAGCAAGTGCTATAAAAGGCTTAACCAAAACTTACCGACCTAGCATTGCAATATTGCAAGGACATAATGAACTGAGCCCTATTGAAACAGCATCACTAGAATTATCTCTCTCAAAATCATATGACATTGATCATTTTAACTTAAGAGAATTTCCAATTGACACCATAACCGGAGAGCCAGACCTAAATAAGCAAGTCATCTTGTTAAACAGTTTTGACTTAATCATTTTAGCTAAACCCAGACAAAGGTTTTCCGAGTTAGATATTTGGTTAATTGATCAGTATTTGATGAATAATGGCAAAGGGATATTTATGCTAGATGCTGTTTATGCAGATATGGACTCTCTAAGCTATTCTCCTGAATTTTTAGCATACCCGATTCTAAACAGAATTAATTTAAGTGATCCTTTGTTCAATTATGGAGTTAGAATTAATACTAGTCTGATTCAGGACATGGTCTGCGCAACTCTAAATGACAGAAAATCAATTATTCCCTGGCTATATTTCCCTCTTATTTTGCCCCAAACAAATCATCCAATCGGAAAAAATTTGAACGCGATAAAATTAGAATTTGCAACGGCAATGGACAGTATTAGATCGCCAGGTGTAAGAAAAATACCTCTATTATTTACTTCCCCTTACAGTCGACGACAATCGATGCCAGGAAGAGTTTCACTTGCAACATTATACAATGAACCCGATCAATCTAAATTTGTAGATAAATCTCTTATTACAGCCATATTACTTGAGGGTGCACTTCCCTCTTTTTATGCTAACCGAATATTGCAAAATACGGATTTCAAGAATCCTCCCAAAAAAGCGTCTAATGCTAAACTCTTGGTTATTTCAGATGGTGACTTTATTAAAAATCAGAGAAATTTAGTGCGTTCTGACATTCCCAGAGGTTCTCCACTACCCTTAGGTTTTGATCAATTTACTCAACGCCAATATGGTAATTCTGACTTCATACTAAATGCTATTGATTATATGTTAGATAGTGAGGGCTTAATAGAAGTGAGAGGTCGTGAAGTAGCTCTAAGGCTATTAGACATACAGAGAATTAATCGACACAAAAATTATTTAATAGGCTTAAATGCTTTTGGGCCTATAATTTTAATTCTAATCTTTGGATTGCTCTATAAAATCATTCGAAAACAAAGATTCTCTAAATTCTCACGATGAAATTTTATATTAAACTTATTCTAGGCATTGCATTAATATTTCTTGCTGCAGTTATATTGATTCATAAAGTCACATCCAAAGACCACGATGATTTTTATAATTTTTCATTAAATGATACATCAGCCGTCACAAAAATCTTAATCTGGGACAAAAGCCCTGATACTGTTTTTTTAAGTCGTCAAAAAAATAATCTTTGGTTAGTGAATAATTCATTTAAAGCGAGACCTGATGCAATTGAAGTTCTTCTCGAAACAATTCATCGAATTCGACTTCGAAATTTTCCTCAAAAATCTGCTTTGCCAAGAATTCTTAAAACTATGGCCACTTATGGTAAGCATGTAGATTTATATATTGATAACAAAATAGCTAAATCATTTACGGTTGGAACAGAAACACCGGATCAACTGGGAACATATATGCTTATGGACGGTTTTGAAACACCCGTAGCTACTCATATACCTGGATTCAATGGGTATTTATCCAGTAGATTTTTTATAAGAGAAGATCTTTGGAGAACAAGAGAAATATGGTCATATAAAAAAGAAATTGCAAGTGTTGAAGTCTCCTATCCTGATAGTACCTCTTTCAAATTAATCAAAGAAAATAATCGATTTAATCTAGTTGGGCCATCAGGTATAAATCTAAACGCAGATAATATGTCAAGCCAAGCCTTTATGAAAGGAATTAAAAAAGTTCAATATGAAGGAATGATCATACCGACTGACAAGGCATGGTATAAAAGTGATTCTATCCAATCAACTCCTCCAGTGGGTATATTTAAAGTGACATATATCGACGGAAATATAATTGAAATGAAAATTCACCGTGTCCCAGGTGGGCCTGATTGGCTAGACAGCGAAGGGAAACCTCAACGCTATGACCCCGATAGATACTATGCTTTTATTAGTGACGGCCGCTTTGTTTTAACTCAACGTTTTGGCCTTCAACATGTGTTGAAAAGTTATCGTGCATTTCTAACAATTGAGTAATTACTTTGTAGTATGAAATTTATCGTATCCAGCGGCCAATTATTGCGTTCACTTCAAACTGTTAGTGGAGTAATCCAATCAAACAATACTCTTCCCATTCTTGATCACTTCTTTGTTCATTTGACCCCGGGGAAGCTAACCATTACTGCCTCAGATTTAGAAACCACAATGACAACTGCCGTTGCTGTTGATTCTTCTGAGGAAATCAAAGCGGCTGTTCCTGCAAAGATTCTCGTAGATACGGTCAAAAGCTTTCCTGAACAACCTTTAACCTTTACCTTAAATTCAAGTAGTCATACCCTTGAAGTAAGCAGTGATTTTGGGAAATATGCATTGGCATATATTGATCCTTCTGAATATCCTAAATCCGCATCGTTGAATGAAGCGGATTCGATCAATATATCAGAAAAAATACTTGGAACTGCAATAAACAAAACTCTTTTCGCTGCTGGGAATGATGACTTGAGACCTGTAATGAGCGGTGTTTTCTTTCAATTCACTAATGAGGGACTGACATTTGTTGCCACAGATGCTCACAAGCTGGTCAGATATTCGAGAAAAGATATTTTAGCACCTTCAACTGCTGAATTTATTTTACCGAAAAAACCTTTGACACTTTTAAAAACAACTTTAGGCTCCAGTGGAAATGATGTGTCTATTTCATACACGGATCAAAATGCTCAATTCACATATGGCGAGGTAACTTTACTTTGTCGACTTATAGATGGCAAATACCCTAACTTTCAGGCGGTAATACCAAAAGAGAATCCAAATCATTTAATTGCTGATAGGATGGCATTGTTGTCAAGTGTGAAGCGAATCAGTATATTCTCAAACAAGACTACCCATCAAGTCAAACTAAAAGTCGCTGGTAATGAATTACATATTTCCGCAGAAGATCTAGATTTTTCGAATAAAGCAAATGAACGTCTCACTTGTAATTATCAAGGAACAGATATGGAAATTGGTTTCAATAGTAGATTTCTTATTGAAATGTTAACGAACTTAGAGAGCGATGAAGTTATTCTCGAAATGTCTGCACCGAATAGAGCAGGTATTTTGCTCCCGGATGGAGGTCTTGATGAAGGTGAAGAGATTTTGATGCTCGTAATGCCAGTTATGCTCAACACCTAAAACTCAAACTTTAAGCTATGAATATTCTTGTCATCGGTGATATTCATGGTTGCGTTCACACATTAAAAAATTTAGTTAGGAATTATTGGAACCAGGAAACGTCTATTTTAATTGTTCTGGGCGATTTTATCCATAAGGGATTACATAGTGCGAAAACCCTCCGTTATCTGAGAAAATTGTCAAAGAAATTTCCTGACTCGGTTATCGTTTTAAAAGGAAATCATGAACAAATGGTTTTTAATGCCTTTTTAAAAGGTGATAAATACGCTAACTGGAAAAATCTCAAAAAAGATATTCGATTGCATACGCTCAACGTCAAAAAAACATTGAAATGGATATGTGATTTGCCTACGATATGGGAAAATGATGATATTGTCATTACACATGCAGGCATAGCTGTAAATCAAAATGATGATAATGACTTAGACTCACCAAATAGTATATTAAATAATCGATCTAGAATAAAAAATATTGGAAAACTTCAAGTATTTGGACATGTTATTCAAGACTCGAATCAACCAAGATTTTTTCCGGAGTCAAATTCATGGGGAATTGACACAGGGTGTTGGATTGGTGGTGGTCTAACTGGTATTTTAATGAAACCGAACGGGGAAATTATAGAAATAATTCGTCAACCGACTATTCAGTCCGATCTTTAACACCTAATTTAAAAAGATTAACTAATTCATAAAAACTATGGCTAACGGCAAATTTCAGATTCCAAAGGCAATTAACGAAGTAATTGATAGCTATGCACCTGGGACTAATAGTAGGAAAACCCTGCTCAATACCTATGAATCCATGTTAAAAGAATCTGTAGATATTCCTATGTTTATAAATGGGAAAGAAGTTAGAACAAATGATATTCGTGATTGCCACCCACCACATGACCATAAAAGAAAAATTGGACAATTCCACTATGGAACTAAAAAGCATGTAGAAGAGGCAATAAATTCGTCATTAGCAGTTCATGACAAATGGTCATCTTTACCCTGGAATGAAAGAGCTGCTATTTTCCTAAAAGCTGCAGATATGGTTTCCGGAGGATACCGCGCGAAGATTAATGCGGCAACAATGTTAGCTCAATCGAAAACAGTTCATCAGGCAGAAATTGATGCTGCATGTGAATTTGCGGACTTTTTGAGATTCAACGCCAATTTTATGCAAGAAATTTATGAGAATCAACCTATTAGCCAAGAAGGATTATGGAACAGAATGGAATATCGTGCCTTAGAGGGGTTCGTTGTTGCCATAACACCATTTAATTTTACCGCGATTGCTGGAAATCTGCCTGCATCTGCCGCTTTGATGGGAAATGTAGTAGTTTGGAAACCTGCGGATAGTCAAGTTTATTCCTCATGGGTAATCATGGAAATATTTAGAAAAGCTGGATTACCAGATGGTGTTATAAATCTAGTTTATGCTGATGGGCCAGATTTTGGAGAGGTTGTGTTTAAACACCCAAGCTTTGCTGGGCTGCATTTTACAGGTTCCACATCCGTATTTAAACATTTATGGAAAGAGATTGGAAACAATATTAATTTGTACAAAGCTTATCCCCGAATAGTTGGAGAAACTGGAGGGAAGGATTTTATTTTGGCTCATTCTTCAGCTGATCCAGCCGAAATTGCAACAGGTATGAGCCGCGGAGCATTTGAATTTCAGGGTCAAAAGTGCTCGGCAGCGTCCAGAGCTTATATCCCTAAATCATTATGGCCTGATGTAAAAAATATACTCATTGATCAAGTTGGTAGTTTTAAAATTGGCAGTCCTGGAGACCCTTCGAACTTTATTACTGCCGTAATTGATGAACGTGCCTTTGATAAAATATCCGGATATATTGATGAAGTTAAGCGAAGTAAGGATGCAGATATAATCCTTGGCGGAGATTATGATAAAACAAATGGTTACTTTATCACTCCAACAATTATTCAAGCAAAAGAACCCCTTTTTAAAACAATGTGTGAAGAAATATTTGGACCTGTTTTAACTATTTATGTCTATGCAGATTCTGATTGGAGCGAAACGTTAGATTTAGTTAATAAAACATCAGAATATGCTTTGACCGGAGCAATCTTTGCCAAAGATCGAAATGTGATAAATGAAGCAACTCATGCATTAAGATTTGCAGCTGGAAATTTCTATGTGAATGATAAACCCACTGGCGCAGTAGTCGGTCAACAACCATTTGGTGGTGCAAGAGGCTCAGGAACCAATGATAAAGCTGGGTCAATTCTGAATCTATTAAGATGGGTTTCACCAAGAACTATAAAAGAAACACTTGTTCCTCCAACAGATTATAGATATCCTCATATGGGTTAAATAGATGTCAAAATAACGTAAATCTAATATGGAGAACATTAAGTAAAGTGAAAACATTTATTACCTAGAAAATAATTAATATGAAAGGAATTTCTAAAAATATAAGTACTCCCGAAAGATGGGCAAGAGCCATTGTTGCAATTTTTTTAATTCCTGCAGCTTTTATTTATGGTTATACTTTTTTTCCATTGTTGCAAAGTTTTGTTGGATTGATACTTGTGTATAATTCTATTTCAGGAATTTGCTGGACTTCACGGTTTTTCGGTGTAAAGACATGTGAACGTTGATTTTAAAAAAATATCGAATAGACTTAAAGAAACCATAACGGCAAGAAAAAAAAATTAGCTTAAAAAAATTCGCAAAAAATGCAGTTTTAAATAGAAAAAATTCGCTTTGCTATCATTACATAAAAAACAAGTTGAATTGATCTAAAACACTTTAATCCGAACGATGTACTTTCTATCAAAGTAGCTTCCTTTAAGCCATTTGTTCACGGGGTGAATTTGAGTATCATAACTATAGGTTTCTTTTGACAAATCTCCGCCCTTTAGTGCATAGACATAAGCATTTTTTTTATCAAAAAATAAATTTTTAGTTAGAGATACTAATTTGTCAACACTAGCGACAGCTCTCGTTATTATAATATCAAAAGAATCTTCCAAACTCTCGGCTCTTGAATGAATTGCATTTACATTTTCTAGTTTCAGATCTTTCACAATAGCATTCACCACTTTTATTTTTTTTCCTATCGAATCAACTAAAATGAATTCCATTTCTGGAAACGCTATGGCCAAAGGAATTCCTGGAAACCCACCACCTGTTCCAAGATCTAATACACGAAGTCCTTTAGTTTTAGGAATCAAATTTCCTAAAACTAAAGAATGAATGATATGATGCTCCCATATTTTGTCTTGTATGCTTGAAGCATTTTGGTGATAGT
>CALKDS010000025.1 GCA_938084135.1 uncultured Flavobacteriales bacterium | reverse complement strand
CCCAGGTCTTCTGAATTTTGAGCTAGATTCTCATCAATCACAACTTCTAAAGCAGATTTCGCGACCATACACGCTAGAGGGTTTCCTCCATATGTAGAACCATGCTCTCCTGGCTTGATACAAAGCATAATATCATTATCTGCTAAAACAGCGGATACCGGATAAACACCACCGGATATAGCTTTACCTAAAATTAAAATATCTGGACGAGCATCTTCGAAGTCCGTAGCAAGCATTCTACCCGTCCTTGCGATACCAGTCTGAACTTCATCAGCGATAAACAAAACATTGTACTTGGTGCACAGTGTTCGAACTCCGGCTAAATATCCGTCATCAGGAACAACTACACCAGCCTCACCCTGAATTGGCTCCACCATAAATGCAGCGACATTGAAATCCTTTAATTCATGTTCTAAAGCATTAAGATCATTGTAAGGAATTAAATCATAACCTGGCATATAAGGTCCAAAACCCTCATAAGAAGATGGATCATCTGAACTAGAAATAGCTGCTAATGTCCTACCCCAAAAATTACCTTTTGCAAATAATATTCTTGCCTTATTTTCTGGTATACCTTTCTTTAAATAACCCCATTTTCGGGCCAATTTATTTGCGGTCTCTCCACCTTCCACACCCGTATTCATAGGCAAAACCTTATCATATCCAAAAAGATTAGTCATAAACCTTTCGTATTCACCTAAAATATTATTATGAAATGCTCTTGATGTTAAAGTCAAAAGTGAAGCTTGATCTGTAAGGGACTTTATTATTTTGGGATGACAATGGCCTTGGTTCACGGCAGAGTATGCCGATAAGAAATCAAAATACTTTAATCCCTCAACATCCCAAACATGAACTCCTCTACCCTTTTGCAAAACAACAGGCAATGGATGATAGTTGTGTGCTCCATATTTGTCTTCTAATTCTATAAAATTATTCGAGTCCATAAAGTAAAATTTTCTTCGATACAAAGATAAGCTTAAGAAAGACGAGTATCTTTATCTCATGGTGATTAAGGACATTTTGATTAAACGTGCTGGAGGAAAAGGAATGTCTATTGGCCATGCCTCTGATGGTCAAACACTTCTTGTTAAAGGAGCTGCTCCCGGAGATTTAGCTGATGTTAAAATAATTAGGAAGAGGAAAAAACATCTGGAATGTGTCATAGATCATATTATCAAGCCCAGCCCAAATAGAAGAGAACCATTGTGTGAGCATGCCCAAGTATGCGGCGGGTGTAATTGGCAGCATGTTAATTATGAAAGCCAAACAGAATTCAAATCTCAAGAGGTTAAAGATAATTTAAAGAGAATAGGAAACATTGATAGTGGGGAATTCCTACCAATTATACATGCTCCTGAAGAATATAGATACAGGAATAAGCTTGAATTTAGCTTTTCTTCAAACCGCTGGCTTTCAATTGATGAAATAAATTCTGGAGTTGAAATAAAATCGCGCGACGCACTAGGCTATCATGCTCCAGGGATGTGGGATAAAATCATAGATATTAATACATGTCATCTTCAACCTGAACCATCTAATGCAATAAGGTTATACATAAGACAATATGCTTTAGATCATGGTTTATCTTTCTATCATCCAAGAAAAAGAATTGGGTTACTCAGAACCATGATGCTTCGATCTACTCAAAAAGGTAAATGGATGCTTGTAATACAATTCTATGAGTCACCTGCAGAAGCGGGTATTGCATTGCTTAATTCCGTAGCTAAAAAATTTGAGGAAATATCAAGTATTTACTATGCTCATAACACTAAGGGCAACGATTCAATTTATGACTTAGATCTTCAATTACACAGCGGAGATTATGATTTGACTGAATATATGCCCTCTGCACTTGACATGGGAAAAGAACTTTCATTTAAAATTGGACCTAAAAGTTTCTACCAAACTAACCCCGCCCAAGCTCATAGGCTTTATTGCGAGGTTATTAAACTTGCTGAAATAGAAAAGGAAGATATTGTTTATGATCTTTATACGGGAACAGGCACAATAGCATTATTCATGGCACAAATTGCCAAAAAAGTGGTTGGAATAGAAAGTGTTCCGGAAGCGATTGAAGCAGCGAAGAAAAATGCATTAAACAATAATATTTCAAATGCACATTTCATAGTTGGAGATATGAGAAATGTCTTCGATGAGAAAATTTGGAATGAACATGGTAAGCCTAATATTTTAGTAGCAGACCCTCCTCGAGATGGAATGCATCCAAAAGTAGTTCAACGATTAAATGAATTGAAAATCCCGAGAATTATATATGTTTCTTGTAATTCTTCAACTCAAGCTAGAGATTTATGTGTACTAAACGAAATTTATAAAGTCGATTTAATTCAACCTATTGATATGTTTCCACAAACTCACCATGTAGAAAATATTCTATCATTAAGCCTTCGTCTCTAAATTTTATTCATTTTTAAATTCGATTGATAACCCATGTTTTTGTTACTAAATTGCAATTATGACAGATAGAACTTTAATACTCGACCCAGCAAGACTTGATAGAGTTATTAATCGCATGGCATGGCAAGTACTTGAATTGAATTCCAATGAAAAAGAATTCCATCTGGCTGGCATAAGTAAATCGGGATATAAACTTGCGGAAAAACTATTAATTTGTTTAAATAAAATCTATGATGGAAAAGTTATTCTAACTGAGATTTCAATAAATAAAAAAAACCCTTCGAAAGGTCCAACTATATGCAAACTTTTACCGCAAGAATTTGAAGGAAAATCTATTGTTGTTGTAGATGATGTTTTGAACTCTGGAGGAACACTTATTTATGCTGTTAACTACTTCCTACAAGCGAGAATAGAACGGTTATCTACAGCTGTGCTAATAGATAGAAATCACAAAAAATACCCCATAAAGGCCGATATCAAGGGAGTTAGCCTAAGTACAAGCTATCAAGACAGAGTTGAAGTCAACTTTGAAAGTCCATCAGCAGTATATCTAGTTTAGGTTAGTTGTTTTCTGAACAAAGTTCAGAAACTCTATATTCTCGTTTGATAAGTATACAATTCATAATATCTCCCTTTAGAGGCAAGTAATTCTTCATGTTTTCCGTCTTCAACAATCTCACCATTTTCGATTACTAAAATCTGATCTGCTTTTTGAATGGTACTTAGTCTGTGAGCGATTACCAAAGTTGTTCTATTTTTCATTAATGAACCGAGACTTTTTTGAATATATGCCTCACTTTGGGTATCTAAATTTGAAGTAGCTTCGTCTAAAACAACAATTTTAGGTTTCGCTAGTAGAGCTCTAGCAATGGAGATTCTCTGTCGTTGACCTCCAGATAATTTAACTCCACGTTCACCAATAAGAGTATCTATGCCCTCTTCAAAACGATCAGTAAATTCATTTACATAAGCCCCTTTTATGGCTTGGTCAAGTTCTTTTTTAGTGGCATCTGGCCTCGGAAACAAAATATTTTCTCTTATTGTGCCCTCGTATAAGAAATCATCTTGAAGCACAACTCCTAATTGATTTCTATAACTTCTAAGATCCACCTTGGATAAATCCATTCCATCTATTAGCACTTCTCCTGAATTTGGATTTAAAAAACCTGCAACTAATCCTGCAATAGTCGATTTTCCCGATCCAGAAGAACCTACCATCGCAATGACGCTTCCATTAGGAACGTCAAATGAAATATCAGGTAGCACTTTTATATTATCATCATATGAAAAGGAAACATTTTTAAAAGAAATGTTTCCTTCAATTTCTCCAAGAACTATTTTACGATTTTCAAGATCATTCTCTTCGACCAAATTCATTAGTTCCTGAGTTCTATCTAAACCTGCAAAAGCCTCAGTAAGTTGACTACCAATATTGCTCATTTGAACAATAGGCGCAATCATAAAGCCCAAAAAAAGTGTAAATGATACAAACTCGCCGTATGTCATGCTATCATTCATTATAAAATAACCTCCCATCCCCATTATACCCGCCGAGGCAAGGCCGAGTAGAAAAGTAGAAGAGCTTGTTACAAATGCCGTGGCTGTTAAGCTTTTTTTTACATTTTGAAATAAATTATCTACCCCGTTTTCAAAGACTTTTTGCTCTTGTAATTCTGCATTAAAACCTTTTATCACACGAATTCCGTTTAAAGTTTCAGTTAAACGACCTGTAACTTCAGCATTAATCTTTCCTCGAACTCTGAAAATGGGACGTATGTAACTAAACGACTTTAAAGCAATCAGTGCAAAAATTGAAACTGGCACAAGAACAAACAAGGTCATTTGTGCATTTAAATTTATTAATATGATCAGAGAAATAATTGCACTAATACTTCCTCCAATGAGTTGAACTAATCCAGTACCAACTAAATTTCTAACACCCTCAACATCTGTCATTACCCTTGAAACTAGAGCACCTGATTTATTATTATCAAAAAAACTTACGGGAAGAGTGAGTAATTTTCTTTGAACTTTTGCACGTAAAACAGAAATTAAATGCTGCGCCTCCACGCTTAAAACGCGAGTTAAAGAAAATGAGCTGATCGACTGAAACAACAAGGCAGAACAAACAATAAACAATAACATAATAAGGGCATGAGTATCCTTAGATGGGATTACTTCATCAATAAGGTTTCTGCTAGCATATGGTAATACTAACCCTGAAATACTTCTTAAGATTATTAAAACTAATCCAAAAAAAACTACTCCTCTTCTGGGCCAGATATATTCATTAAAAGCCCAAGTAAATGAAACTTTCTTCTTCATAATTTAATATATTAATTAAAATTTATCGAGAAATGTTTAGTTCAGATTAGTTATTTTTTGGACCAACTCCTCTTCCCAGCCTAGAGTTTCTACATTACAACTAATCAATGCTTGTTCATAAAAATATTGACGTTCAAAAAGGTGCTTCGCAACAAACTCTGAAAGGTCATTCTTCTGGACACCCCTTAATAATGGTCGCGACACATTACCTGCTTGACTCAAATACTGAACAAGAGTGGGAATTTTTGCCCTTAAATAAACTGTTACTCCATTCGATTTCATCCAGTCTATATTATCAAAGTAACATGGGGTTCCTCCCCCCATCGAAACAACACCAAAACTCTCATCTAAGAGTCGCAATTGTTTTTTTTCCATTTTCCGAAAGGCTATTTCACCCTCTGAATTAAAGATTTCTTCAATAGTTTTTCCATGCGCCTGAGAAATAAGATCATCAAGGTCATAATGACTACAATTTAGAGATTCGCTCAAAACCTTTGCTAGCCTGGACTTGCCTGACCCCATGTAGCCAATAATAAATATCGGTTTTTGCATCCTTTAAATTATTACTTAAATAGATATTATCGCAACAATTAAATTAAAGTTTCTATCTATATTTGCAGCCTCATTTGAAAAAATGAAGACTCGATAGCTCAGCTGGTAGAGCAATACACTTTTAATGTATGGGTCCTGGGTTCGAGCCCCAGTCGGGTCACAAAAATTCAACGCCCTGGTGGTGAAATTGGTAGACACGCCACCTTGAGGGGGTGGTGACCTTTGGTTGTGCTGGTTCGAGTCCAGTTCAGGGCACTAAATAAATTATTTCTCAAATTATTTCTCAGTTTTTCTCTGTTTTAGAAGTGTCTTGACCTGTTAATTTTAGATTTTTATTAAACCTTACACTATATTTTTACGTTTAAATAGAAATGAAAACATATTTTCTCGGATTAGTTCTTGTTCTATCTTTTTCCCAATGCCAGTCCCAAACTATAAGTAGTATGTCAGACTTTAAACCTGAAATATCAAAAAATGAAACTCAATGGAAGCAGGAACTCGGTCCTGAAAAATTTAGGATTCTTCGTCAAAAAGGTACAGAGTATCCTGGGACTGGTGAATATGATAAACACTTTGAAACCGGTACTTACAGCTGCGCAGGGTGTGGGGCTAATTTATTCACTTCAGATTCTAAGTTTGATGCGCATTGTGGATGGCCAAGTTTTGACAAGGAAATTATTGATGGAGCGATAACAGAGATTCGAGATTTCAGCGCAGGAATGGTTCGAACTGAAATCCTGTGTACTAAGTGCGGAGGTCACCTTGGTCACGTATTTAACGATGGTCCAACAAAAACTAAATTGAGGTATTGCGTGAATAGTCTCAGCATGACCTTTGAAAGGAAAAAATAATAGTCTAATTCATTTCCATTTATTCAAATAAAGTATTGATTTATAATTGAATAGGTTCATCATTCTGTTCCTAAGTCAAAACAATAAAGGTGGCCAACTCATTTTTTTTAAATGACTTGTATAACGACTTCCAAAACCTATATTTGCACCCCTCTGGGAGATTAGCTCAGCTGGTTCAGAGCACCTCGTTTACACCGAGGGGGTCGGGGGTTCGAACCCCTCATCGCCCACCAAAAATAAACCCACTCATTTGAGTGGGTTTTTTTTAATTTTATTCCAATAAAAAAACAAAAAACTACCATTTATTCTCTATCTGAATTCTAAATAGAGAATTATAATATCACTTGACTCTCAGACCTATAATCTCCAATAATGGCTCTAATTTTAATCATTGTCGGATAACCTTCAAATAATGAACTTGTAAATCATTTATCATTATGGCGATAAAATAATGTCCCTTTGGTAGGTCTCTAGATGGACTCCAATGCACAGAATATTTCTCAGGTTCTAATTTTCTTTCATCGAGATTAGCCACTACCCGACCTCCAATGTCATATATCGATATATTAACTTTTGCTTTTTGAAAAACACCATAATTAATTTCAAGATGATCAGTAAATGGATTGGGAGTTGCAGTATAAATAATTCCTTTATCAAGATGAATATTGTTTGTCCCAATGGAAACTCCATTGCCATCTATTATAATATCCCAAACCCCTTCAAGATCTCCATTAGAATTTGTAATTAATGGAATGATACGGTTAGTAGCATCATATGGTCCACTAGTAATTGAAGCAGCAGCATCAGAAGGGATATAGGGATCTCCTTGAAAATAAAGCTGAGTTATTAATGTGCTAAAACCTGGAGGTGTTATTTTAAAATGAATATGTGATGGTCGAAAAGTAGATCCATTAAGGTAAAATCCTGGTTTTATAGTCTCAAACAAATAAAACCCTTGACTATTTGTTGTTGTCTTTCCTCTCAAATTATACCCAAGGTTATCATATTGGCCAGCATTATTAGCTTGCCAGACATCAATTTCCGTATTTGGAATAACTTCTGAGCAGTCCAAATTATACACCTGACCACTAATAATAATTCGTGTACCAACTTCGTTGATATCTGAAAGCTTATCATTCTGAATAGTTGGTGCATTTGCAGTGTAAAAGGGCCCTTGTCCATATGCGTCTTCAGTAGATTCATCGCATGTACTAGTCAAATCCTCTTCGCCCATGGAAACTTTTAGATTCGAAGCTTTAAGAATATTTGGAATAGCTGCAACTGAAAGCAAAGACAAAGCGGTATTTTTTAAAAACCGCCTTCGATTTTCGTTTCCCGGTTTCTTCATTGGTCTAACTTACTCAAATGTTGGGACAAATCAAGTAATTATGACATCTATAAATGAGAGAATATTATGATAATGATAAAGAGCTATTGAAGATATTTAAAGTAAGAGTTTTAAAATGTCATTTTCTCGGATATTTATTTAGACCTATTTAGTCTGCATTTTTGACTACAGTATTTAACATCATCCCAATTTTTTTTCCATTTCTTTCTCCAATTAAAAGGTCGGTCACAAACGATACAGATTTTTGAGGGTAAATTTTTAGGCATTCTTCTGGAAAATTTCTTTTTTCGCTTTCTTCCAAAATGAGAAGAAAGAAGAATGATAACCTTTTATTGAACTCATCCACTCTCTTTGATCCTCAATCCCCTTATAGTTTTTATTCAGTGGATGTTCCTTAAAAATAACTTGCGACTGACCTATTGGCAGTTGATTAAATTCACCTACAAAGACTTTTATATCATCGATATTTCTAGCTAGGGAAAGCATAAAATTCATTGCTTTTTCTCCTATTGGATATTTACCAAAAATACTAGGTTCAATGAGCAGAACCCTATGATATTTAGATTCTTTTCTCCAGTTTGGGTCGAGATTATAATAATTATAGATACAAACACTTTGCCCATCATTGATATTAAAAGTTTCAAATTCCGGATATGTTATTTCAAAATCAAATTTGGATAAATCTCTTAACTCTTCTGGTTGTGAGATTAAACTCAATTTTTGATAGTCCACATCTAAAAATGAACCTTTTTGATTGGTGTGTGTATACTTGTTGATATTTTCTTGATTTGCGATATAGTTTTTATTGCTGTTTACTCCTGCCACCCACTGCCAGCTTAAAGCATTAGATGCCCAATCCCCATCTAATAAATGATAATACATCCATTTAGCTGGAACTTTCCAATGATTCTTTGCCACATTAGTACTTAGTGACGCAATATACATTCTAAGGTGGTTATGCATATAACCTGTTCGATAAAGCTCATTAATCTGCAAATCAATAGCTTCAATACCCGTATTTGCATTTACTATACTTTCAGAGACGCCATAATCAATAACATCTTTTTGGGAATGTTTAATTTCAATATCAATATTCTTTTCTTGCCAAACTCTCTGCCAATAGTCTCTCCATGCTAACTCTTGTATCATTTTTTCTATTTTACCCAAATCAAAACCCCTCTTAATGAGACTATCAAGAACCTGGCGTGTTGATAAAACACCTCTTGATATATAAGGTGATAATCTGGTGACATCTCCGTCTATATAGTTTCTGTTAAACCCATATTCAATGGGCTTTATTTTATTTAACTGCTCCAATAAAACTTTATAATCAGTTTGCATAAATATTAAATGGCTGTGTTTATGGAATTATAGATAAACATATCAAAGACTAGGTATCGTAAATTTATTTACTACAAAAATAAAAGACCATAAATAGAAAATGCATGAATTCTAAAAAATTGAAATTTTCTCTTCTGGGTATTTGTTTATTGACCTCAGGTTTTCTTTACTCTCAAGACTCTTCTGAAACTTCTTATTCAAAGTTAAAAGTAGTTAGTTGGAATGTCCAAATGCTACCGAATAATTTTTCTTTTCTATCTAAGTTTTTAAGAAAAAAGCAAAACATTAGAGCGCCCTGGATTATAAAGCACTGCATTAATAACAATTTTGATATTATTGTCTTTCAAGAAGTATTTGATCTGAATATTCGAAGGAAATTTATGAAAGAACTTAAAAATTCATATCCATATCAAGTAAAGCCATTCAAGGGCAATAAAGCATTCGTCAGTAATGGGATTCTAATAATAAGTAAAGTTCCCCTTAAGTATATTGACCATATTATATTTAAACCTGGAGTGACTGCAGATAGGTTCGCAGCAAAAGGGTGTACGTTAATAGAAGCGCGAAAAGATGGATCTACAATTCAAATCGCAGGAACCCATTTACAGGCAGGGAAATCGGAAAAAGCACAAACTCAACGTAATATGCAATACTCTGATATACACAGACTCCTTGAACAAAA
>CALKDS010000024.1 GCA_938084135.1 uncultured Flavobacteriales bacterium | reverse complement strand
ATAGCTCTGCTAAATGTTGTGTCTCACGAATTTTTGAATGAACATATAATGGACCAAGACCAACACATAATTGATGACCACATGTTACTGTTACTGATTTTGGATTTAATAACTGATCAATTCGTGATAGGAGATCCTGATTTTCTGTCCATTCTGAGTATTGATCTTTTAGTACATCCACAAGAATAATTCGTTTTCTTTTAGAGAAACTTAAACCTCTTTTTTCAATACTATGATGAGAAAAGTCCTGGAAAAATATATCATTACTCAACTCTGAATCTATTTTTGATCGGACCCAGCCTCCATTCGGGTTATTCATATTATCAGGAGAAAAATATTTCATTTGAGATTATAATAATAAATTCCTGGCTCCAAGTAATTATTTGCAAATGCTCTTAATAAGATTTTTTCAATTAGGGCATCTTCTTGATTGCTATTTGGAAGATACTCTTTACGAATTGAAATATCCCACCAACTTGCTGTAATTCTCCATAGCATTGCGCTCAAGGTGTTTTTATAACTTTTAATAATATCAAATATCGTATACTCCGTTTCTCTATAAACCAACTTACATAGTATCTGGCCTTCTGAAACTGTCAGTTTATGAAGCTCTGGTTCAAAACGATCCTTTAAATTTTTATGATATTTCCTTATCATTTTCTTTCGTTTCCAATACCGAGGTTCTTCCTTTAATCTAAGATTTAAACTATCTAACCTTTCACCCATTCCCTTGGCATAAGGGTAAACTTTTAAAACTCTTCTTCTTAGCAAATAATATCTCCTTCGAGCCTCAGGGTCAGAAAATATTGGATTATCAAGAACGAGTATATCATCAAGAAGAAGCCTTGCGATTGTATCCCCATCAATTACTGAGAATTGACTTTTTGAAGGATCAATTTCTTGTTCATATTGACCATAAATATCAGTCCATGAAAACAGAAAAATTAGGAATATAACTGTCCTTAATTGAATCGTGACCTCCATTTAGAAATGGTTTTTTTTGAGTCTTTTACATACTTACTCTCTTTGGAACTAATTTCATGCAAAGCAATTGCAAGTTGATCATACTCTCCTTTTGGAGCTTTATTTGGACGAAAATGGTTTTCTACAAAATGAGTATTAAAATTACCATCTAAAAACCGTGGGTGATTGAGCACAAACTTCCCAAATTCAAGAGTAGTTTCCACACCTACAATTACATAATCTTCAATAGCTCGAATCATACGCTGAATCGCAATCTCCCTGGTCTCTCCCATTATAATCAACTTAGCTATCATAGGATCGTAATGAATAGATACTTCCATCCCCTCCTCAATACCATCATCTATTCGCACACCCGGTCCTTGAGGTCTCTTATAAATTGCTAAAGTCCCGGTATCTGGAGCAAAATCATTTGCACAATCTTCAGCATATACTCTTAATTCTATGGCATGTCCTCTAAGTCCAACTTCGTGCTGTGAGTACCCGAGGTGTTCCCCATTTGCAATTCTTAGCTGCTCCCGGACTAAATCCAGACCAGTTATACATTCAGTTACTGGATGCTCTACCTGCAATCTCGTATTCATCTCTAAAAAATAAAAAGCCCCTGAAGTATCAAAAATAAATTCAACAGTTCCTGCACCGACGTAATCGCATGATTTTCCCGCATTAATTGCAGCCTTTCCCATTGCCGCTCTTACTTCAGGAGTTAGCAATCTGCTTGGTGCTTCTTCCATAACTTTTTGGTGACGCCTTTGAATCGAGCAATCTCTCTCGTGTAAATGAACAAAATTACCATAGCTATCAGATAGAATTTGAATTTCAATATGACGAGGTGACATAATATATTTTTCTAAAAAAACATCTCCATTGCCAAAAGATTTTAAAGCCTCATTTACTGCCCTGGGAAACATCTCCTCCAACTCTTTATTGTTATTTGCGATTCGCATCCCTTTACCTCCTCCTCCTGCTGAGGCCTTAATCATTAGAGGAAAACCTATGCGACCCCCTTCAGTTTTTGCTTCCTCGATATCCTTTACTGGATGATTTGTTCCTGGAACAAGAGGAACATTAAAAGGAGAAACTGCTTTTTTAGCTGAAAGCTTATCGCCCATTACTTCTATTGCTTCTGCAGTTGGTCCAACAAAAATAAATCCCCTATTTACCGCTTTTTTTGCAAAAAGCGAATTTTCTGAGAGAAAACCATATCCAGGATGGATTGCATCTACCTTGGATAATTTTGCCACTTCTAATACCTTTTCCATGTCTAAATAAGAAGATGAACTGGGCGCATCTCCAACTAGATATGATTCATCTGCTAAATAAACATGTGGCGATTTTTTATCAACCTCTGAATAAATGGAAATAGTAGTTATCCCCATCTCCTTTGCTGTCCTTATAATTCTTACCGCTATTTCTCCGCGATTGGCTATTAATAACCTATTAATCTTTGACATTATTAATTAAAATTGAATAAATCTGTTCTTATCCTTGTTTTGAGTTACCAATCTATTTGCGATTGTATAATATTTTTTTCATGAGGTGCTTAAAGCAGATGGCTTTTTCTCAATTCTTCCTATGAATTTACTGAGCTAAGTACAGCATCTAATTGAGACTCTAGGGATCTAAGTCTATCCGATACATCATTTTCATTAACATCAATAGATGAATTCTTGGTAACAATCATTTGATTTGCCATTTGCAATGCTGTCATGGCCAATGCATCTTGCTTGTCACTTACTGCATATTTCTCCTCAAAACGTTCAATAGCTTGACGTATAATGACAACTGCCTTTCTGACCCTCTCTTCCTCACTTCTTTCAATTGTAAGGGGGTAGCTTCTATTCGCAATGTTCACCTTTATTTTTAACGGCTCGCTCATAAATTCCTATTTCTTATTAAACATTCAATTGTGCCAGACACTTATTAATTTCTTTTATCCATTCATTTAATTGACCCTTCATAGCAGAGCGATCTTTTTGGTTTCCGTCAAAAGCAATAATTAAACGCAGCTGCTCAATCTGACTATTTAAATCTGAATTTTTTTTCTGTTCATTTTTAATCAAATCTGTCAATCTAGCCAACTCATTGGCTTTTTCATCAAGTTCACTTTTAGTCTCACGATAGAGATCTACTAATTGATGTACTTGATTTTGAATATTTTGAACTTTATCTATTGTAGTAGACATTTAAGAATGTTTTGATCTAACAAACTTAACCAAAACGATAAGCATTTCCTATCTTACATCCATGATCATTAGACTATTTTTTTTCGTTTTACTTGTCTACAATCCCCTAATTGCTCAAGTTAATCTTTACAAAAACCAACCCCTTTTATTAGAACCAAATTTAGCAGGGAGTTTTGGAGAACTTAGAAATCATCATTTTCATTCAGGAATTGACCTCAGGACTGGGGGTGAAATTGGCCAACCAGTTCTCGCCGTTCAAGATGGATATCTCAAAAGACTCACCTCTAAATCTAATGGCTTTGGAATGGCCCTTTACATAGCTCATCCCAGCGGGCACACATCTGTATATGCCCATTTAGACCGTTTCCAAGAAAGATTTCATAATCTTTTAATTAAAAATTCGTCGGAACGGAAATCTAATCGTTTAGATTTATATTTTACTGCAAACGATTATCCCGTGTCTGCCGGAGATACAATAGGATGGTCAGGAAACTCTGGGAGTTCATCTGGGCCACATTTGCATTTTGAATGGAGAGATAGTAGAACTGAAGAGCCGTTAAACCCTTTCGATTATGGTTTAGCTATTGGCAAAGATCAAGTTGAACCAAAAATATTATCTATTCACACCAAATCCGGTCAAAAAGTAAATCGAATTTGGTCAGACACATTGGTTATTTCTGATTGGCAGGATATCGGTGTGGAAATAATAGAACAACAGCATTTAGGCGGACCTAAGCTCGGCATAAAGTCAATGTCCGTATGGATTGAAGATATCAATGAACCTAATCAACAAGAGGTTCCAGATTTCTCTTGGGAGATGAAACGGTTTTCTTTTTCAGACACAAGAGGAGCAGATGGTCACATGCAGCACGATATTCATAGCAGAACAAAAAAAAGAACCTATCGAATTGCACCTATTTCTCAACCTGCTAAAATTTGGAATAAAGTTTACTCTTTTCCTGGAAATGGGATTTATGACTTAACAATCATGATAGAAACTTTTAGCGGACAAACTGCCATCTCTAAAGGTCCAGTAAAAAGGAATACTGTTCATTCATCCTGGCTGAAAGCCGGTAAAGTTATTTCTCCAATTGGATGGGAATCTCCTCCAGATAAAATTGAAATTGATGATATGATCATCAGTTGGGGACAAAATTCTTTTATGGAACCAATAAAACCAAAAATTGAAAGAGTTGATGACTTAAATAAATCAAAATGGTTCTGTAAACCCGACTTACCCGTAATAAAATCCATAAATTATTACTGGACACCACCAAAGAATTATCCAAAGAAACTTTTGTCAAAAACAGTTTTAATTGGAAAAGACCCAAGGGGGACTTCTAGAATTGTCGGGAAGCCCTTAGGAAATGGACAAGTACATTTTAAAATGAAAATTTGGGGGGAAGTATCGATCACCTCCGATCAACAAGCGCCGCAAATAAACTACATTGGCAAAACCACTTTTCAAAACAAAGATGCAGTTTGCTTTAAGTTAAAAGATAATTTACTAGATATTAGAAGTTACCGTGTCGAGATAGATGGAGAATGGAGTTGGGCTTATTATGATGCGAAAAAAGAAAACTTATTTATTCCTATTTCCTTTGATAAGGACACGATAGACTTTAAAATATTTGCAGAAGATGAAGGACGTAACGGCACTACCTTTGAGTATTCAATACAATAAATTTAATATGCGACACTACATATTATTGGCTTTATTTTTTTCTTTCAACTATTTATTTGCTCAAAATCAAGCAATTCAAATTAGCGGCGTTGCCCTTACTTCTGACTCCGCAAAGAGCCCTATTCCAAATGCTAAGTTTCAGGTTAAAGGAAGAAATTTCATCGCACAATCTGGAGCTGATGGCTTTTTCAGCCTTACTGCGATACCTGGTGACAGTATTTTCATAACACGATTTGGTTTTGAAACAAGCAAACTATTAGTCCCAGACACGTTACTTGGGGATTCCTATATAGCTTTAGTATCGCTTGAATTGTCTACAACAGAATTAGACGAAGTAACTCTATACCCGTGGCCGAGACCAGAAAATCTAAACAGAGAGTTGTTATCAATGAAAATTGAAACTACAGATAGAGATATTGCTCTTCGAAATTTAGCAATACAATCGTTAAAAGAACAAGCCAGGGCAATGGGTATGGACGCTGGTGAGATGCAACAGTATATTGTTAAATCTCAAGCACAAAATATACATGATGCGAATCGCTATTATGGAGAAGGGGCAAATGCTGGAACGGCAATTTTGGGAAGATTAACAAATCCATTTGCTTGGTCACAGTTTTTCAATGCCCTTAAAAGAGGGGATTTTAAGAATTAATAATGACTCTGACAGGATTAATTATTGCGGTCATTCCTGGCCTATCATCAATAGGCGATACTATTCCCATAACAACTCGTTTGAATGAAGTTGAGGTGAGTGCTGACAAAGTATCTACCGAGTCGGTAATCTCAATTGCCCCATCTAGTCTCAAAGCAATTGGTAATGCAGGAGAATCAATTGAAGGAGTAATCAGGACACTTGCAGGGGTGGCGGGAAGCGATGAGTTATCAAGCCAGTATAGTGTAAGAGGCGGTAATTTCGATGAAAACTTATTGGTGATTAATGGTTTTGAAATTTATCGGCCGCAGCTTGCCAGAAGCGGGCAACAAGAAGGTTTAAGTGCTATTAATCCCGATATGGTTCAAAACGTTGAATTTTCTGCAGGAGGTTTTGGAGCGAGCGATGGGGATAAACTTTCATCTGTTCTAAGATTATCATATGATATTCCTATTGGAATTGAAGCAAAAAGCAGAATAAGATTAGGATCATACTCTGGGAGACTGTTCTTAAGTTATAGGAAATTAAAAAAGTTTGAAAAAAACACACATTCGAATGGTGCCCTTGCAATTCGATACAGAAGCAACTCTCCCTTTATTAATACTGGAGACACAAGAGGAAATCTGAATTCTATTTCATATGACATTCAGTGGATAGAAAATATTTTAAAAGGAAAATGGCACCATGAATTCCTTGGTATTGCTCAATCCAGCGATTTCACCCTTAAACCCAGTAGTCGAATAACTGAGTTTGGAACAGTCACTGATGTTCTCAGGCTCAATGTTTTTATGAAAGGTAAGGAGAGTTACATTTATAGTAATGCTTTCGCAGGCTGGAGAAGTTCATATCAAATAAATGATAAGTTTAAAGCTTTCGTTGAAGGTTCTGCAATCCAAGCACTAGAAACTGAGAATGTCGATGTTATTTCCGCTTATCTGCTTGGAGAGGTGAATAATAATCTCGGATCCGATGACTTTGGGGAGATATCCTACCAAAGAGGCTCTGGCGGTCATCAGCGTTATGCTCGTAATTACCTTTTTGCAAGAGAATCCCATCTTTCCATTGGCGGCTTAATTAATACAAATAATAGCTCTATTTCCTTTGCATTGGGGAGAAGAGAACAATTAGGCGTCGACCAATTATATGAGTGGGTTAATATTGATTCTGCCGGCTATAGTATCCCCCATATGCCAACCGAGGTGCTTCTTCTCGAGAATGATACTGTGACGGTATTCAAAGAGACGTTAGAATTATTTCAATTAACCAATTCAACGGGAGAGTTAAGAAATTTAAAAACTTATGGGTTCTACAGGCACAAATTTCTTAATGATGGAGACAACTCCACATGGTCACTAGACGGAGGAATACGATTAATTCATGATAGCAGAAGCGGTGAATTAAGACTCAGTCCAAGATTTAGTTTGAGGCATTGGGGAATAAATGGTACGGTATGGGATTTCAAAATTGGATCTTATGCTCAAACTTCAAGTGTTAGAGAACTAAGAAACTGGCGCAACTCAACCCTTCAATCGAATAGCTATATGCAACATGCATGGCATGGAATTTTTGGTGCTGAAAGAAAATTCACGTCTAAAGAGAGACCATTTTTCTGGAGAACAGAGGTTTATTATAAGTTTCTAGATCGGGCGTTCCCTTTTGAACAAGATGGCATGCGTGTAAGATATTTAGGAAGTGGACCTGGTGTTGCCAGAGTTACAGGAATTGACAATAGAATTCACAGCCAATGGCTTCCAAAAACTGAGTCATGGTTATCTCTGTCTCTTTTTAGATCCCAAGAGAAATTTGATGACACTTGGGAAAGAAGAGGGAGCGATTATCGTTATTCCTTCTCTTTAAGAGTGGAAGACGCCCTTAAAGGCCTCCCTGGTAACAAAGTATATCTACAGGCCTCAATAACAGGGGGATTTCCTTTTGGATCTCCTCTGGCCTATTCTAAGCCCTTTAAAGCCCCACCGTATAGAAGAATGGATCTTGGATTTCAACATAATTTTAACGAAAACACTAGCATATCTCTTGAGGTTTTTAATCTTCTTGAAATTCGCAATACAGCCAGTTATTTCTGGATAATGGACATCTCCACTGCTAGAGAATATGCAGTCCCTAATTATTTGACCAATAGACTAATAAATTTCATTTTTCAATATCAGCTCTAATGAGAATTGTAGAACAGATACATCACTCAACATTCCGTATTGTATTATACACTACGCAAACGCATTACATTGTCGAGCTAGAGGCCGGACCAATGCGCCAAGCTTATAAATATGATAAAGATAAATTCCCTGATGTTCCAAGTGTTAAAAACACTTTGACAGAAGAATGGTTGGAGGAATTAAGGTTGATTTTCAATGATATGTATACGAAGTGGTCGGCAACCTCCAATTGATTTTATTTATTCATTACCTGTTTTCATATTCCCTAATTACTCCTTCAATAATATCCAATGCTTCAAGCATCTGTTTTTTTGTAATTACTAACGGAGGTGCAAATCGAATTATATTACCATGAGTCGGCTTTGCTAACAATCCCTGATCTTTTAGTGAAATACACATATCCCAAGCAGTTGTACCATCCTGAGAATCATTAATAACAATTGCATTTAATAATCCTTTTCCTCTAACTAAAGATATAAGAGAGCAATCATTGAGTCGAGATCTCAATTCTTCTCTAA
>CALKDS010000023.1 GCA_938084135.1 uncultured Flavobacteriales bacterium | reverse complement strand
TGCTGGGGAGCGGGTACTGCAACTTTTATGATTTTAGGCAATACGTGTACTCGCTCTTGTGGATTTTGTAATGTTGCTACGGGAAGACCCTTACCAGTGGATTGGGATGAACCTGATCGTGTGGGTAGGTCTATAAAGTTGATGAAAGTCAAGCATGCTGTAATTACTAGTGTTGATCGAGATGATCTCCCTGATGGAGGATCAATTATGTGGGCTGAAACTATAAACGCAATTCGAAGAATAAGTCCTGGGACTACAATGGAGACTCTGATTCCTGATTTTAGAGGTCTTGAAGATCAATTAGATCGAGTTTTGGAAGCAGCTCCGGAAGTAATCTCACACAACATGGAGACGGTTAGGCGATTGACAAGGCAAGTTAGAATTCAGGCTCAATATGATAGAAGTCTTAGAGTTTTAAAATATTTAAAAGAGAATGGTGCTCATCGTACTAAATCAGGAATTATGCTTGGTTTGGGTGAGGAAATTGATGAAGTAAGACATTCCCTAGACGAATTAAGGGAAGCGCATGTGGATGTGGTTACTTTGGGTCAATACCTTCAACCAACACCAAAACATTTACCTGTCGATAGTTTTATTGAACCAGATATTTTTGAGAGGCTAAGGGAGGAAGCTTTATCACTTGGATTTATTCATGTTGAGAGCGGACCATTGGTACGAAGTTCTTACCATGCAGAAAAACACATTTTATAACCAATTACGTAGTATTTTTAACAGATAGAAAATTATATAACAATGCGATTAAAAATTCAACATTATTTTTTAGGCTCAGTTCCTTTAGTAATTGCTATAGCCTTTTCATTCTTTAGCTCGAGCGAAGAAGCCCGATACCAGGCGCGCGGGAATAATGCATTCGCACCAAATGGAATTGCTGGTTATGCCGAATATATCAATTCAATGCGTGCGAATGAAATAACCGGGTTAGTTACTGAAGCTGATATCCAAAAGGCAACAGATGAGATAAATGCTCTTTCAACTAACAAAACTAATTTTTTAACCTGGGAGACAAAAGGCCCTGATAATTACGGTGGTAGAACGCGAGCTTTGCTTATTGATAAAGATAACTCTTCCCATCTTTACTCCGGATCTGTAGGAGGAGGAATATTCAAATCAATTAATGGTGGAGCAACCTGGAATCATATTGGTGATCCAACCCACAATCAGAGTATTGTTTCCATGACCCAAACTCCTAATGGTGATATTTATGTTGGAACTGGAGAGCTTTTTCAAGGTTACGGTGGGGGTGGAGCATCTTCATCACCTCAATTCATGGGTAAAGGTGTTTTAAAGTCAACAGACAGGGGAAACACATGGACTGAATTATCTACAACATTAGGTTGGAGTTCTGTTCCCAGGATTGAAGCCGACCCTACTGATCCTTCAGGAAAAACAGTATACGCTGCCACTAATACAGGGTTTAAAAAATCAACAGATGGTGGACTAACTTGGACCGGGCTCTTAGGAGGTAATATCTGGGATTTTGCAATTTCGATAACTGGTAAATTATTTGTGAACCGCAATGGAAATACAATGTATTCATCTGATGGATCAACTTTCACAGAAATTTCAGCAGCACTAATAACTTCCACTAGTCTTCCTCGTGCCAGTGGTACGGCTCGAGTGAGATATTCAATTAGCCCTCAAGACGAAAATTATGTTTACTGTGTTCAAACAAATGGAAATAAGCTCCGTGCTGTTTACAGGTCTATTGATGGAGGGACGACATGGAGTAGGATCGGTCAAAGATCAAATAATTTTGACCCACTATGTTACACTAACAGTCAATTTTCTTCGAACCAAACTTGTCAAGGAAAGTATGACTTGCTTTTTGCCGTTTCTGCTCATGATAAAGACTTAATTTATCTTGGTGGAATAACGATATGGAAATGGTCACTGAGCCAGGGATGGAGTCAAGCCACTACCAATTACGGAGGTATTGGCAACCCAATATATGTTCATTCAGACAGCCACGATATGGTTTTCGACCCAAATAATTCAAATATCGTTTATGCCGTTAATGATGGAGGTGTCTTTAAGTCCTCCGATGGCGGATCGACTTGGGCTGAAAGAAATAAGAATTATAATACGTTTACTCAGTTTGGTGTTTCTGTGGGTAGGGATAGAAAGATACTTGGTGGCGGTCAAGATAATGGAACAATCTATTTAGATGGAAGTCTTCTTTCTCCAAATTCAGGCATTAAAACTGGAGGCGGTGATGGAGGATATGCTGAAATTTCTTGGTTGACTCCAAAAGTTCATTTTTTCGAATCTCAGGGTGGCTCTTTCTATCGCTCAAATGACGGTTATGGTAACAATGCCGAGACCTTCTGGTCTCCTCTTATGACTTTACCTGTTGCACAAGGTAAAGCCTTATCTAGTTTCATGATGCCAATGGAACTATGGGAAACGAGTAATGATCCAAATTCAGAAGATACCATAAAATATGAATTACTTCCGGGTCTAAGATCCATGGGGTACGGAGACGGGATTAAAAAAGTCTTTAAAGGGAAAATTAATCATAGCCAATCGGCGGTGCAATACTTGCCAGCAACATTTCAATTAAATGTTGGATCTATTTCAGAAACTGCAGATGCTCAAGGCAATATCAATGGATCAGGGGTTACAGGTTTTTTTCATCCTGATAGTGCTTATTTTGAACTTACTTTCACATCTGCTCCAATCGCTGAGATCATTCTTACTTGCGATGTATTTTTACCAGCGGCTTCAGATTTGGTTTTGCCATCAGCAATTGGGGCTCTCCCAATAGATGTAACGACAACATCAGTAATGAATGTCGGAGATGTTTTAACTGTTCAGGATCCAGTGCAATCAATATATATTGTGGGTAATGCATCTCAAACGAATGCTACATTCCCAACAATGGGAGGTATATGGATGACCCGAGGTGCCTTAGACTTTAGTGGCACTCCTGAGTGGTGGCAGATTGCCCATTTTGGGAGTAGTGCTAATGGTATATTTCCTCAATACATGGAGATTTCAGCAGATGGTGACCATCTTTTTGTAGGAACTTCAAATGGAAGATTATATCGAATATCTCATCTTCAGTCTGCTAGATCTGCCGCTGACGCTCATATTGACAGTGCGAATAAATTGATAACAGTTGATTTGATTAACACATTTGGTAGTCGCAGTATTACAGGTATTGATATTGATCCAAATAACCCAAACAGGGTGGCTGTATCTCTTGGCAATTATAATAATTCAACTTTTGTTTACTATTCTAGTAATGCTCTTTCGGGAAACCCAACTTTTGTTCCGAAGCAAGGGAATCTTCCAACCGTTCCAGCATATTCTATTTCCTTTGACAAGCATGATAATAATCGCTTGATTGTTGGAACAGAATGGGGAATTTTTATGACAGATAACTTAACGTCGGTATCACCTACATACACCGAGGAAAATAATGGAATGGTTCGTGTTCCAGTTTTCCAGATTGAGCAATATCGTACCGTATATAATTATGATTCAACTGCTGCAGGATCAAGCCCTGCAGAAGGAGACTTATTTATTGCAACTCACGGACGAGGTTATTACAGTACAACTTCAACTGCCGTTGCTAATACTGTTGGTGCGGATGAGGATGAGATTGCTGAGAAGACCTTAGCTCTAGGAATTTATCCAAATCCCACTTCTGAGTCTCTTAATGTACCATTGGTTTCTGGTGATCTTCAGGTAAATATCAGAAGCATGAATGGTTCTGTTATTCGACGTATAGATATGTCAAGAGTTCCTTTTGGTATGGATCAACTAACTATAGATGTATCAGATATTGCCGCAGGAAATTACCTTGTCTCAAGAATCCAGAACGGCCAGGCCTTAAGTGAAATTATTGTTATCCAGTAAAATCAACATTAATATTTTTTTAAAGGCTCCACGCGAATGGGGCCTTTTTTGGTCTTAATTATTGACCGAGCATTCTCCTCCTTTCAAGAATAAATATTCTAGCAAGAGGATGGTTCGGATATTTTTCAATAATAATATCTCCAAATTTCTGGAAAAAGATGTGGTCTTCTTCTTTTGATGAAAAAAGAGGAGCAGCTGCAACTTTTTGAAAGAACCCAAAAACATTTGACAAATTACTTGAATCCATTGCCATTACTTTAAGAATTTCTTTCTTGTGGCCATAATATCGGTTCTCTAGGAATTTGTAATGTCTAGTTTCAATTTGGATATAATTACTATCTGGTTCGTTACTTAGCTTTCTGTATTCGTCTAAGGAATCGATTACTCTCGATGATTCCAGAACGGGCTGGTAAAGAGCGAGAAGTTGTTCGCTTAATTTAGATCCCGTTATCTTATATTCTGTCAATGAACCGGAAGCATTTACAGATCCAATTAACTTATCACCGGGCTCTATACCAATTCTTAGACTCGCGCCAGAATCAAAAATAAAGTAGTAGAAAGTCATCAAAGTTGAATCTAAAGGAAGATCTAATTTCAGTTCATTATTAATAATTTTAACTGTATCCCATGGCACAGTGTGCTCTCCATCAATCCTTACTATTACCGCGTTTGAGGCGCCTTCAACATTGAAATCAACTGAAACAGAACCTTTACTGCATCCATTGATTATGATGACCGTTAAGATCAATTTTACAAATCTCATGAGTCCAGTATTTTCCGAAGCAATTTATTCGTAATACCGGGGTCTGCAGATCCTTTGGTGATTTTCATAACCTCACCCATAAATAAGCCAATTAATCCTTTCTTTCCCGCACGATATTCTTCAACTTTTTCAGGGTACTTATCAAGGGCCTCTCGAATAGGAATCATTAAAGCATCAGCATCGCTTTGCTGAATTAATTTTAGGTCTTCTGCTATTGTTTTTGGAATTTTCTTTGGGTTCTGTATAAGTAGTGGAAGAATTTGTTGTGATGCGGCACTAAAACTGACTAAGTTGGTCTCTACGATAGAAATTAATTCCCCCAATTTATTCGCTGGCATTGACCAATCATTCCAATTTTTCGCATTCTCATTTAGATAGCCTTGAACAGGCCCCATTAGCCAATTAGCTGCAGCTTTTGCCGAGCAACCAGTTTGGAGTAGTTTTTCAAAATACAATGCGGTTTCTTTATCCTCAGTTATTAATTCAGCATCATATTTACTAAGTCCCAGTATATCAGTGTATTTTTTAACTAGGGCTTGAGGCAATGGAGGCATTGATTCAGCAATTTCCTTCTTGAATGACTCTGTTACTCTTAATGGCGCTAAGTCGGGTTCAATGAAATATCTGTAATCATTAGCATTTTCTTTGGTTCTTAGTAGCATGGTGGTTCCCTTAGAAGCATCAAATGTTCTGGTTTCTTGAAATACAGTATTTCCCGAATTCAGCACATTAGATTGCCTTTCAAACTCAAAGTCTATAGCTCGCTGCACATGTCTAAATGAATTTAAATTTTTGACTTCTACTTTTGTTCCAAATTTTTTTCGACCCTTGGGTCTTATTGAAATATTCACATCACATCGAAGAGAGCCTTCTTCCATATTACCATCAGAAATATTTAAGTAGCGAACAAGTTTTCTGACTTCTTGAAGGTACAAATACGCTTCTTCTCCGCTACGAAAATCTGGTTCAGACACGATCTCTAACAGGGGAACACCTGCACGGTTAAGATCTATCAATGTATTAAATGGATCAAGATCATGAATGGACTTGCCCGTATCTTCTTCCATATGGATTCTTGTCAATCCAATTTTTTTTTTACTCTCATCTTTAAACGTGATCCAAACTCCGCCTCCAAAACAAATTGGTGTCTCGTCCTGCGTTATCTGATATCCTTTGGGAAGATCTGGATAGAAATAATTTTTTCTCGCGTACGAATTAAACTCTCGAATGTTACAGTCACATGCAATCCCGAGTTTAATGGCATTTTTTACAACTTGAATATTTGCTTTTGGAAGGGTTCCAGGGTGTCCAAGTGTTATGGGACTAACTTGGGTGTTGGGAGCAGATCCATACGTGTAGCCATCGGAGGAGTAAGCCTTAGATATGGTATTCATTTGAACGTGAACCTCTAGTCCGATTACCGATTCGTAAATAGGTGTATTAGCTTTACTCATGACTACAAAGATAAGTTGTAACCATGGGCCTTCCATTGATTTTTCAACCAGGATAGGAAGACTGTCTCATCATTCCCAAAGTCTAGTTTATGTGGTATGGAATAGATTGAGAAATCAGACCACTCTTCAGGTAGATCATCTAGCCTAGCAATATCTTTTTCTGTGAAAATCAAAGTATTACAGTGAACATTTTGTGCAGTTTTGAGAACTCTCGTAATATTCTTGTGAGTCCAAGGAGCGTGATCTCCAAATGTTAAAAATCCTACGGCATTGCCATCATTATTGAAAAAATCAGAATTCTTGACATGAGAAAAATATTTTTCTGGGTAACCTATTCCAGAAATTATTAGAGCCATTTCTTTTCCTGACCATTCTGGCGAACCAAATTCAGCAACAGGAGAGCTCATGATCTCTTGAGCACAAAATAATTGTTGATTTTTATTAATATTTAGTTTGTTGCGAATCTCTAATTTTTCATACTCGTTAATTTCATAGGGGCATTTTGTAACTACCACTGCGCTAGCTCGATCTGCAGCTCCATATGGCTCTCTTAGTGGCCCTGCGGGAAGAACTAGCTCTTGCGTATACCATTTATCATATGGGCAAACTAAGACACTTAGGGGCGCTTTAATATCCCAATGCTGAAAGGCGTCATCTAAAATTACTGGAGCATTTATGGGTATTAGAGGGAATGCAGCTCGTCTTCTTCTTGCTACAATTACCGCGACATTATCTTGAAGTTTGGATCTTAACATTCGAGCTTCATCTCCAACTTCAGCAACGCTAGATTCATTCTGCACTAATCTCGTAGCCCGAGTTTTTCGTCCATATCCCCGAGATACATATGCTGAATTAGGTATTTTGTTCTGAATCTTTAGCAAGATCCATATTGCTAAAGGGGTTTTCCCTGTTCCTCCAGAATGAAGATTACCTAGAACAAGAGTGGCTTGATTTGGTCTGAATGGGACCAGAATTTTCCATTCATAAATTGAACGGTGCAATTGCAAAATCAATAAATAAATAGGACTAAGTAGCCTCAGGTATCGATGTGGCGTTTTCCAGTTCATTATGAATAATTGAAATTTTGCATCTCTATTGTTGCATTCGGACCAATCGATATTTTTTTTATTTTATCTTCTCGCTTTAGCCAAGTCATTTGCCGTTTTGCATATTGTCTCGTATGAAGAGCTATATTAGTTAAAAACTGATCCTTAGATCCTTTAGGGTTGGCATAAATTTCTTTATATCCAACAGTTTGCATCGCTCTAAGGTCCTTATGTTTTTCCAGTTTCTTGGCTTCTTCAACAAGACCAGAATTGAGCATATTCTTGGTTCTTGTCAAAATCCTAGACTCAAGATCTTTCATCTCAGGCCAAATAGCAAATTGGTGAATCATTGCATTAAAATTTGGTTTTGGAGAATTTTGAGTTCTTAGGCTTGAGTATTTTTTTCCTGTGGTAGAAATTATTTCTAGTGCCCTTATTACTCTTCGTGAATTTTTTAAGTCACAATTTTTTGCATATTCTTGATCAACTTTTATAAGTTCATTTATTAGATTATCCGGATTTTTACTCCACTCAATCTCCAACTGCTTTCGCAATTCTATATTTTCTGAGGGAAGGCTGTCAGATTTAAATAATATCGACTTTGCATAAAGTCCGCTGCCACCAACAATCACAATTTCTCCATGTTTTTTCAATGATGAATCTATAAGTGGCTTAGCCCATTTGGCAAAAGAAATAGCAGTCACAGACTCATGAATAGTATGGCTAGCAATTCCCATGTGCCGGACTTTGTTCAACTCCTCTGAGCTAGGTCTAGCGACACCTAAATTCAGTTCTTTATATATTTGTCGAGCATCACAACTCAAAATTTCGCAATTTCGTTCTTGTGACCATTCTATAGCTAATTGAGTTTTCCCCGCAGCAGTAGGTCCATGAATCATCCAAATATGAGATCTCTTCATTATACGAAGGTAAACCCGAGAGCGCTCACTTCTTTGTAACTTGTGTTTAAATGGTTGCAAAAAAAAAGACGAAATGCTCTGATATACAGAGGAATGCTATATTGAGTTTAGAATTTCTAAAATTTGATGTTTTGGATTCTGATCGTGCAAGAAATCTGCGTCAAAAGAAGCTGCAAGAAGCAACTTTTATGGGTAACCTTGAAGAGAAAAAAGTGAGCATTGAATTTTTGAGTAAGTCAGGATGCTATACAGTAAGTACTACTTTATGGGCATGCACTAATGACTGGGTTGTCTTTAAAGAGAATCAACGGATTCCTGTCAAGTCAATCCGAAAAGTCCAACTTTAAAAGGGTTCTGAGGAAAATCCATTATTCAAGTCACCTTCATCGTATCCATATTCATCCTCCTCGTTATCCTCTCCTGACATTGTTCCTCCATGACCTTCAAATTCTGGATCAGGAGCGTTTTCGGGTCTTTCTCCATATTTAAGAACTACTTCGGGTTTATTTATAATTTCCTCTGAGGATCTAATAAATTCTATCATAAAAGTCCACATAGCAAGGAAATCGTATACAAAAATCAATCTAGCGCCAGATCCTCCTAGGACTTTTTCACAAGAGTAATCCTTCATGGAATCATTGATTTTTGGATCCATTGACATCAATGGAATCTCTTCTAATTGAACCCAATTATCATCTGTTTTATAAAATGAAGCCATTTGACCGCTATTTAACTCATATGCTTTTGATATTTGCAAATGCAGCTCCTCCAAAGTTTCAGATCCCGATATAGCTATATCACGAAATACGTCTTCGTTACAATTTAGTATTGCTCTTATTACAAGTTTTTTAGTCATCTTTTAATTCAATAATTCTATTTTCTTTAGCATAATCATATGCAAGTTTTTTTGCAGCTTCAAAGGTATTTGAGATTTCTCCATCGAGAACGGCTTCTCGGATTAATGCCTTTAAAATACCAATTTCTTTACCTGGACTTAAATTAAACCACTTCATTAGTTGAACTCCGTCAACAGGAGGTTGCCAGTTTCTTAATTTGTCACGCTTTTCAACTTCAATAAGTCTTTGACGAACTATTTTAAAATTTTCAAGATATTTTTTTTTCCTTTTAGGGTTTTTAGTTGTGATGTCGGCTTCACATAATTCCATTAAACTATCAATGCTATTACCTGCATCAAATAGTAATCTTCTTACTGCACTTTCTGTTGCGACATCACTAGATACTGCTATGGGCCTGGAGCTCATTCGAATTAATTTCATTACAAACTGAAGTCTTTCATCCTGGGGTAGAGATAATCTTTTGAAAATGCTACGAGCCATTTTGCCACCTAGATATTCGTGACCATGAAATGTCCACCCTACACTATCCACAAATTTTTTAACTGGTGGTTTTCCTATGTCATGCAGAAGAGCAGACCATCTATGCCATAAATCATCAGAAATTTTAGCTAGATTGTCAACAACTTGTAAAGTGTGCCAAAAATTATCTTTGTGCATATGACCTTCTATCTCATCTACTCCTTCTAAGGCGGATACCTCTGGAAGGATTAGCGGCATTAGTCCTGACTCTTGCAACAATGCAAGTCCTATGGAAGGGGTGTTGCAAAGCATTATTTTATTTAACTCAACATGTATTCGTTCAGCTGATAAAATAGATATTCGATTTGCGCTTTCTTTTATTCCGTGAAAAGTTTTTGGCTCAATTTTAAAATTTAACTGGCAGGCAAAACGGATGGCTCTTAGCATTCGAAGTGGATCATCCGCAAATGTTTTTTCTGCTTTAAGAGGAGTACGAATTATTTTGTTCTTTAAATCTTTTGTTCCGTCAAAAGGATCTACTAACTTTCCCCAACTTTCTTTGTTTAAGCTTATTGCGAGACTATTTATTGTAAAGTCCCTTCTTAATTGATCCTCTTTCAAATTAGAAGCTTCAACCTTTGGTTTTCTTGAATCTGGAGTATAGCTCTCTGATCTCGCCTGGACAAATTCAATATTTATATTATTGACTTTGAAATGGGCAGTTCCAAATTTTTTAAAAACTGAAACTTTACTTCCCTTGAGATCTTTAGAACATTTTTTTGCTAAATCTAAAGCGTTTCCAACTGCTACAATATCAATATCCATAGAGTTTTCTCTATTCATTATCTGATCTCGAACCCATCCGCCAACGACAAAGCATTGAGTATTCATTTCATCAGAAATAGATCCTATGATTTTAAAAATATTTTCATTCAGAGCGTCCATAGGGAAAAATTAAATTGCCAAACTAAAATTACGCAACGCGTCATTTAGTGAAGTTTTTAAATTTGTGCTCTTTTTACGTTTCCCAATTATTAGGGCACATGGGACTTGAAATTCTCCTGCTGGAAAAATCTTCTTTGTATTACCAGGAATTACAACACTTCTCGGTGGTATTTCACCTTTAAATTCTATTGTTTTCTCTCCACTTACATCAAAAATTTTTGTGCTGGAAGTTAAAACAACATTTGCACCAAGGACAGCCTCTTTTCCTATACGAACTCCTTCAACTATTATGCATCTTGAACCTATAAATGCGCCATCTTCTATTAACACGGGAGAAGCTTGCAGCGGTTCGAGAACTCCTCCAATACCGACCCCTCCACTGATATGAACATCGCTTCCTATTTGGGCACATGACCCAACGGTTGCCCATGTATCAATCATTGTTCTGCTTCCTACATAGGCGCCAATATTAACATAAGACGGCATTAGAATAACATCACGGTCTATAAACGAACCATACCTAGCTACAGCATGAGGAACTACTCGGATTCCTTTTTTAGCATATCCCTTTTTTAATTTCAATTTATCATGAAATTCCATTGGTCCAGCAATTAAGGTTTCTGATTCTCGTATCGGAAAATACATAACAACGGCTTTTTTTATCCATTCGTGGAGTATCCATCCATTTTCTGTAGGTTCAGAAACACGAAGATTTCCAGAATCAAGTTGGTCTATTACCATATTAATAGTATCTATTGTTTTTTGCGATTTTAGCAAATCTCTATTATCCCAAGCATTTTCTATTTGTTCTTTTAATTTCTTCATTTCAATTTGTTTTGAGTAAGGAAACTATCGAGTATTATGCATGCTGAAGCTGAATCTAGCATTGATTTATTTTTTTTTACTCTGGATTTCGCACCCGATATATTTGCAGCTTGTGCTGCTATTTTTGAGGTGAAACGCTCATCGATCCAATGGATAATAATATCTGGCCACAGTAAATGTATTTTATGATAAACCATTTTTGCGAATACAGTTCCATGAGTCTCGCTTCCATCTAATCGTTTAGGTTCCCCGATAATTATTCCGTTTAAGTTATGCGGAGAGTAACTTGCTTTTAAGTGATTTAAAAGTTCACTAGTTAATATTGTTTGTCTGGGAAAGGCCATCAGACTTTGTTCGTCAGACTCAGCAATTCCTGTTCGTTTTCCTCCTACATCTAATCCTAGCCAGATTCCCATTAATGCAAAGGTAGTTAAGCGCTGTATCTTTGCAGTAAATAATAACCATGGTATACCCCATTGTAGCATATGGCTCTCCCGTTTTAAAAAGGTTGGCTCAGGAAGTTGACCCTACCTCAATGGAAACAAGAACATTGATTGATAATATGTTTGAAACAATGTATGCATCAAAAGGTGTTGGTCTTGCAGCGCCGCAAATTGGATTGTCAAGTCGAATTTTTGTTGTTGATGCTTCCCCTTTTGCAGAAGATTTGGAAGAAGAGGAATCTGTGGTTTTGAAAGAGTTTAAGCGTGCCTTTATTAACCCTATAATTGTTGAAGAAAGTGGAGAATCATGGTCTTATGAAGAGGGCTGCTTGAGTATTCCAGGAATTCATGAAAAAATATCTCGATTAAGAGAGATTAAGATTCGTAGTCAAAATACTAGTGGTGATTGGATAGAAGAGCAACTGATTGGTTTGCCTGCAAGAATTTTTCAGCATGAATACGATCATATACAAGGAATTCTGTTTCCAGATCGAATGACGCCTCTGAAACGACGTATGATCCAGGGGCGATTAAAGAATGTTTCTGTGGGGAAAGTTGATACCATCTATAGGATGAAATTCAATGTGAAATGATCAAGAATAAATTTTTTTTTCTTTGTCTTATCATATTGGCTTTCTCAAATTGTCAAGAATCTCATTCAAAATCAGAAAAAATAATCTTAAAATCCACCGATACCCGAAATTTTCATGAGAATTTAATTGTTCTTGAATCATCAGCAGCATCCTCCATGAATGATTCTCTAT
Organism: uncultured Flavobacteriales bacterium; assembly: GCA_938084135.1. Taxonomy (GTDB): domain Bacteria; phylum Bacteroidota; class Bacteroidia; order Flavobacteriales; family Schleiferiaceae; genus TMED14. The sequence goes on along the minus strand of CALKDS010000023.1, from coordinate 18,988 downwards.
GGGTGAGGTACATGCTTGCGTCAGGAGATTATCAGGCCCAAATTCCCGGAAGAGCTTTATTTGCTATTCGTAATTATATGGCTATCTATGATTCTCTTCCTGACCGACCAGAGGCACCACTAGCTCTGTTTGCTTCAGCAATTACTTTTGGCGAAGAATTAGATGATTATTCTCGCGCCATCAAAACCCTTGGTATCCTAACAGACGGTTACCCTGAGACAAAATATGCGAAAAGAGGTTCAGAATATCGTGAAATGTTAATCTTTGGTAAAGATTCTTCTCTTTTACAAAAAATTCACAAATGGCAACAAATTCCTTAAAAAACCCATAATGAAACCTTTAAAAAATATTTTAGCGATTAACGGTCGCCAAGGCCTCTTTAATTTAATTATTCAAACGAGAACAGGTATTCTTGTAGAGTCTTTAAACGATACAAAAAGATTTACAATCTCAGCTCAACAGCAGGTCCATGCATTAGATGAAATCGCAATATATTGTCACGATGGAGAGAAGCCTTTAAGGGAACTCTATGAAAATATGGAAGATTCACTAAGTGGGGAAAAATCAGTATCCCACAAGGCTAAAAACGATGTGATCATTGAAGCCTTTGGTCAATATGTTCCTAATTACGATCAAGACAGAGTTTATATTCGTGATATGAAGAAATTTTTCAATTGGTATAATATGCTTTGTGAATACGGGTTTTTCATCATTGATTCAAAAGATTCGGATAAGTTACTCGAGGGTGATAAAAAAGATAGCAATGAGGGCTGAAGATCTTGATTCTTTCGATCGACTATTAACCATTATGGATGATTTGAGGGAGAAATGTCCATGGGATCGAGAGCAAACTATTGAATCATTGAGAAAACTTACTATCGAGGAAACCTATGAATTAGTGGACGCTATAGATTCCGGTGACTGGTTTCAACTAAAAGCGGAGTTAGGAGATTTATTTTTGCATTTAGTTTTTTACAGTAAAATAGCATCAGAAAATAATCATTTCACTGTTTCAGATGTCTTAAATGAAATTTGTGAGAAATTGATACATAGGCACCCCCATGTTTATGCTCATGCAGAAGCAGACTCTTCAGCAAAAGTTAAAGAAAACTGGGAGGCAATTAAAATAAAAGAAAAAGGTGGTAAGGGGAAATCTGTTCTTGAGGGCGTTCCAAAATCACTTCCAGCTTTGGTAAAAGCATATAGAATTCAAGAAAAAGTTCAGGGTGTTGGTTTTGATTGGCCAGATGCTGAATCCGTATGGGCAAAAGTTGAAGAAGAGTTAAAAGAGCTCCGGAATCCAAGTAGCAGAGAAAATGAGTTGATGGAGTTAGGGGATGTAATGTTTTCCTTGGTTAATTATGCTAAACACAGAGGATTAGATCCAGAACAGGCGTTATCTCTGAGTAATGCCAAATTTTTGAAAAGATTTCAAAAAATGGAAGAAATGTTAGCTAAAAAGAAAAAGAGTCCAATTGGAGTCAAGATCGAGGAATGGAATGATTTATGGAACAAGGCAAAGAAAATATATTCTTAGTTTCTTCGATATACTGGTTAATGAATGTGTAAATTCATCTTTTAGCCTTTTTAAAATGGTCACTTTATATTTTTAAGTTTGTTTATAAATAGTTTTTTAATAGCTCTTTAAATATGATGTTTGGTCATGTATAATAATCGCGACTTAAGCTGGTTGCAGTTTAACTCCCGTGTTCTTCAAGAAGCTCAGGACTTAGACAACCCAATAATTGAAAGAGTTAGGTTCCTCGGTATTTTTTCAAAAAATTTAGATGAGTTTTTTCGCGTTCGTGTTGCTGCAATTCAGAGATTATCAAAAATTTCTGATACGAAAAAAATCAAAAGTGAATTGGGCAATTGGGACCCTAAAATTCTATTAAACAGAATTCAGGAGGTAGTTACTAAGCAAAATAAAGAGGTTGAGGGCACATATTCAGAACTAATGTCTTCATTAGATGAAATTGGGATAAAGCTAATTACAGAAACAGAGTTAACAGACGGTCAAAAAGATTTCATTCGAAAATTTTATATCGAGAAAATTTCTCCATCTGTTTTTACAATGGTTTTAAATCCAAATCTCCCTTTTCCTGAACTTAATGATGAATCTATTTATCTTTTTATTCGTCTTGCATCTGAAACCGGAAATCCGATTTGCTCAATAATTGAAATCCCTACGGACTTACATGGTCGATTTATTGTTTTACCTAAATATGGAAAAAGCTACGTCATGTATATCGATGATGTTCTTCGATATAATTTGAGATATGCATATTTTATTTTCCCAACTGACTATATTGAGGCGCATAGCTTTAAAATATCTAGAGATTCAGAACTAGATATTGATCAGTATGATATTTCAAAGAAAACAATTCTTGACCGCGTTAAGATGGGGTTAGAAGATAGGCTAGAAGGTGATCCCGTTCGTATTTCATTTGACCGATCTATGAAAAGTAAAGATTTAAAAGAGTTGACAGATCAAATAGGGCTCTCCGGAAATGACTCTATGTACCCTGGAGGTAGATACCACAATAAAAAAGATCTGATTAATTTTCCAAATATTGGGGGCGATGATTTAGAATATTCAAATCTTGAGCCTAAATTACACCCAGATCTTGATCTAGATCGGAGCATATTAAATGTTATTCGTAATAAAGATGTTCTTCTTTTCACTCCTTATCATACTTTTTCCTATGTCGTTAGGTTTTTGCGTGAGGCTGCAATGGACCCCCAGGTCAAAAGAATTGATATCACCCTTTATCGCTTAGCAAATCAATCAAGAGTTATATCCGCTCTTATAAATGCTGCTAAGAATGGAAAGGTCGTTAATGTTGTCATTGAGTTGCAAGCTCGCTTTGATGAGAAGAAAAATATTCATTACCTCGAAAAAATGCGAAAAGAAGGTATACTGGTTCAAACGGGAGTAGAGGGATTGAAAGTTCATAGTAAACTTATTTGTATCGAGCGAGTTTTTGAAAATAAAATTGAATTCTTTAGCATTGTTGGAACTGGTAATTTCAATGAAAGTTCAGCGAATACATATACTGACTATTATTTAATGACTTCGAGTAAAAAAATTACCAAGGAAGTGATTCGCGTATTTGAGTTTTTGGCAGAGCCATATAGAGTTCAAAAATTTAAGCATTTAATAGTCAGTCCGAGTTTTACTAGGGATAAAATTATTGATGCTATTGATTTGGAGATAAAAAACGCAAAGTCCGGCATAGATTCAGAAGTTTGGATGAAGTTTAATTCATTAAGTAACTATGCGATGGTGGATAAGCTTTATGAAGCTAGCTGTGCTGGGGTTAAAGTAAGACTTATAGTCAGGGGGATTTGCTGTATTATTCCAGGGGTAAAAAACCTCTCCGAAAATATTGAGATAATTTCTATTGTTGATCGTTATCTAGAGCATTCCAGAGTTTATGGATTTAGCAACAATGGAGACTGGGATGTGTATATTTCTTCTTTTGATTTGATGACGAGAAATCTAGATCTAAGAGTAGAGGTGGGAGTTCCCATCTATGATAAAAATATTAAAAGTCAGATCAGAGATCATTTAGATATTCTATGGAAGGATAATGTAAAGAGCAGATTAAACGGAATTGATGATAGTAAATCTTACCGTCAAATTGCTGGTCCCAAAATAAGAAGTCAAATTCGACTGCATAAATATGTTGCTGATCAGTTAAAAATGGTTTTAAAAAATGAAAATCACTAGAATAGCCGCAATAGATATTGGCTCAAATTCACTAAGGTTGCTGGTAACAAATATTATTCGTACTGAGGATTATACTCATTACAAAAAGGTATCAATCACAAGGCTTCCAGTACGGTTGGGAAAGGATGTGTTCTCATCAGGAGAAATATCAAAAAATTCTGGTCAAAGATTAGTTGATTCAATGCGAGCATTTGGAGCAATAATGCGAGTCAATGATATCGAAGATTATCGTGCGTGTGCAACTTCCGCGATGCGCGAAGCAAAAAATGGAAAATATTGGTTGAAAGAGATAAAAAAAGAAACAGGCCTTGATATCGAAATAATTGATGGAGAAGAAGAAGCGCGTTTAGTCTTTAAAGCAAAGCTTTTTGATAAAATTAAACCTTCTGAAAAAAATCTATTATTTGTAGATGTTGGCGGGGGATCAACAGAATTAACTTTTTTTCAGAATCATAAACCTATTTTATCTAAATCGTTTGAGTTGGGCACAGTTCGGATTCTACTTGGTGTTAAGCAAAGTGAAAATTGGTCTAATTTAAAGTCTTGGATATTTGATCATGTTAATGTTATGAATGAAAATATAGCAATAATTGGGTCTGGTGGAAACATCAATAAAGTTCATAAAATGAGCAATAAATCTACAGATGAGCCTCTTTCTGTAAATTATATAAATCATTTGCATGGAATCATTTCTAAAATGAGTCATCAGGAAAGAATAACATCTTTGGGACTAAATATTGATAGGGCAGATGTCATTATTCCTGCCTTAGAAATATTTCAAAATATAATGAGCTCGTCAGGTGCTAATAAAATATATGTCCCAAAGATTGGGTTAAGTGATGGCATCGTTCGAGATCTTTATCGAAGGAAATTTAAATTAATTCGTGAGTCGTGATCAAATTAAAAGAAATAATCGTATTTGTAGTTTTTACAGCATCTACAACAACAGGTTGTGGCCCCCACAATAAGTTTCAAAATGATATTCAAGGTGTGGAAATAAATCTAGTTACATCTATCCCTCTAGGGGATTTAGACACGATTTTTATTACTGGTAGTAATGATCAGTTAGGGCACTGGAGTGGCCAGGGAATTCCATTTATACGCAAAGATCCACTTCGTTGGTCGCTCTATTTCAATAGTGAAGACAGTGCATTTTCTTATAAAATAACTTTAGGCTCATGGAAAAAAGAGGGGTTATTAAATGAGGTGGGTTCTAATCGTGACCTCGGAGGCTGGATTGGAATGGATACAGTTTTTCATTGTGATTATTTTGGTCCTGCAGAGAGAATTATTAACGGTCAGATATCGGGTTATCATGAGATTTTGCAATCTCCTATTGATCCTGATGGAATGATTCCTAGCAGGAGGATGTGGGTTTGGTCCCCTTATGATTTTAGAAAAAACAAGAGGGATTCAGGGTTTGATATATTATTAATGTCAGATGGTCAAAATGTTATCGATCCCTCATCAAGTACATATGGAGTGGACTGGGCTGTAGACGAGTCAATTATTTCATTAATTGATTCTAATATTATCGATAGAGACATTTTAGTAGTAGCCCTAGATTGTTCTGAAAATGGCAATAATAGAAGGTTAGAGTATGGGCCTGGATATTTGGGAGATGCGACCATAAAATATTTGACTCAAACCATAATTCCTTTTGTGCTTGATAATTATCCTGTAACGGGAGATATGGGTGTTATGCCTAAAATATTCTTTGCTGGATCCAGCATGGGCGGAGTTTTGGGATTCCGTTTGGCAACAGAATATGACGATTTTTTTGATGGAGTGATGTCTTTTTCTCCAGCTGTTTTAGTTAATGCTGGGAATGGCCTTAGCGTTGATGCTTTGACCCCCTGGGCTGCTAGTGGATATAAGAAACCGACAACTCCATTTTATATTGACAATGGTGGTCTTGGTCTAGAATCTCAATTGCAGCCAGGAATTGATTTATTATTAGCTAACTTCGACTCTATAGGTTTAAAAAGAAATAAAGATTATTTATGGATTAAAGACCCGGCCTCTTACCATGGAGAACTGGGTTGGAGAGAGCGATTTCCTTCTGCATTTAGTTGGGTTTTCAATTCCTCGAAAGATTAATTATTTGTTCATGAGTACCATTTTTTTAGAATAAGCCAATCAAATTAAAAAATTAATTGACTATGAAATTTAAATTTTCTCTTTTCACTGCTTTATCATTTGCTTGTCTTATTGTTTTTGGACAAAACCCAAAGGCTCTTAGATCTAGTTTCGATTTTGTTCAGCCTCCTCAGTCCATGTTATCAAAAGATTTTAAGTATTCCTCATCGGGAAGTGTTACTTATGAAGAGGAAGTTAAAATTGAAAAAGAGGAGAATGATTATGCCCTTGAAGAATGGAATAGTCTAAAAATGAACCAAAAATTGAAAATAAAAGCTGTAGATGGAAGTAACTTACCTTACAACAAATATTTTCCAACCATTCACTCAAGTGCGAGATTGACAAGTTTTGTATCTATCGAAGGTTTGGATAAATCGGAGACGGCAAATGCAAGTGTTAACATTATCATTAATAGACCTATATGTTCGTCTTCTTCTCGTAAAATTAGATTTGTTCGAGATGGAAACACTATCACACGTTTTCGTGCTGATATGTCAACAAGTATATCAATTGAAGCTATAATTACTGATGATCAAGGGCATATAGAGAATAAAAATTATACGGGTGTTTACAAAATCACTGACCCTGAGGAGTTCGCAGGAAAAATGTTAGGAGGAGGAATTAGTTCGGCAACCCTAGGCAAAGTTGAGAAAAGAAATTTCCAAGCTTCAGAAAAAATGGCATTGGAAAATGCTCTAAAGGATCTTTCAAAATATTTATCTATGAAATATGGTTTTGTAACCATTAATAATTATAGTACCGAGATTTGGACTTTTAGAACTACAAAGAAAAATAATTATGATAATATAAATACTGCATCACAGTCTTTAGTAGGAGCATATAGATTGGGTATTGACACTGATATGCGGGACCAGTTTGAGACTAAGCTTATATCCGCCATTGACGTATGGAAAGAAGAATATGGCAACTATGCGCCAAATGATAAAAAAGCAAGAATTGGATCTGTTCAGGCAGGACTATTATTACTAAATATTGCTGAAGCTTATTTATGGATGCAGGATTTTAGTAAATGTTCTCAGGCTTTAGGTGATTTCGATTCGATCTTATCGATGAATAAAAAATTGGGTCGAAACATGGCAGCTATGAATCATTTCCGAAGGCTAGAAAACATTCAAAGAGATCTTCAGTCGCGATATTCAAGTTTAAAAGAATAGAATTTATTTGGTTTCTCTTTCATAGGGGTGAGACAATAATACCTATTATCGTTATGATTATAAAAATTAGGCATTGAATTAAAAAAGCAATATTGTTAGGTATAACCATTGCCCAGTGAATATCACCAAAATTCTTCCATTTCAAAGGTGGTTCGCTAACAGTCGATTTCATTTGATTTTTATGAGCTTTCATTTCAGACGATTCAAAAGCATAATACGCGCCACAAAAATTGCACAAAAAATCATACCGGTTTTCAGTAATATTTACCTCATACCATTTTGAACATGAAGGACATTTTACAGTTTTCAAGTTGAAATATTCTTTATTGCTTCTAGTGCCTTTTCGTAGTTTGGTTCATTGCCAATCTCGGAAACTTGCTCTGAATAAAAAACAAATCCTTTTGAGTCAAGCACTATTACACAGCGACTGAATAAGCTGGCAAACTTTGTGTTTGTCATTCGTACATGATAGTTTTTTGAAAACATGTCATCTCTCATTTCCGATAGGACTATGGCATTTCCTAACCCTTCTGCTCCGCACCACTGATGGAGTGAAAACGGCATATCTCTGCTAATATTCAAAATAGTCACATTATCTATAGATGTTCCTAATTCATTAAATCTCCTAACAGAATTTTGACAAACGGCCGTACCAATGCTTGGAAAAATGTTTAAAACAATAATTTTACCAATAAAATCCGAAAGACTCATTTCTGATAAGTCACCAGAAGTTAATTTAAAGTTTGGAGCTTTGCTTCCTAATTCAGGTAGGTCTCCAGCGGTTTGAGCTGGGCTTCCACCAAATTTTATTTTCGCCATTTATTAAAGTTAATGAATATGGGTATTATGAACCCCTTGAGATAATAAAAATCCAGCTAAAAGTCCTAAAATGACAATAGTCCATAAATTATTGGGCATTCTATGGTCTTTTTGAAGTTCAAACAATATGGTACTTGAAACATGCAAGAAAATCCCAACAACAAGTCCTCCAATAAATCCCTCAATTCCAACTATATTCGATGGCAGCAAAAGACTGCTAGAAAGAGCGCCAAATGGCGCAGCGAGGCTAAGGCCAATAAGCGCAAATACTATATTTTTTCTACTTATCCTGCATTGTAATAACCAAAAAGTGAGGAGTGCTGCAATGGGTACATTGTGAATGGCTAAAGAAATAGAAAAAGAAATCATTTCTCCATCATTCAGTCTAAACAATGGAATACCTTCCACTACAGAATGAATTATTAAACCCAGATAGGCAGGCCATGGATTTGGATCTTGGCTGTGAATATGACCATGTTCCAACCCTTTTGACCTGCTATCTAAAGCAAATTGAAGAAAATAACCTAAAACTATCCATAGACCCCAAGGTCTATTGGTTACGGGTTCAATTAATGCAAGCTCTGGTATCCATAAAAAGACCGTAACTGCAAATAAAAAAGCTCCAGAAAAAGCATTACTTTTTGCTAACCATGATGTGGGTATTGACCTTAATCCCAACCATGCTCCGAATATAATTGGTAAAATTAAAATAGACAGAGATATTGCAATAATCATATGGGTTCAAATTTACACAATCGCCTTGAAAATAGCCTGTATGGCTCCACCAGATACTACTAAAATTAATAGCCACCTGACATATCGTTGTGCTTGCGGTATTCTAACTATATAACGTGCTCCAAACCAAGCACCTATTGAGCTGCCAAGAGCAAGAATTATAGCTGGTTTCCAAATTATAAGATCATTGTAAATGTAAATGAGGCCAGCGGGTACCGCTAACACTGCTGCCATTAACAACTTAATCACATTAGCATCTCTAAGGCTCCATTTATCCGCTAACACCAATACTGATAGCATTAGAACCCCGATGCCCATTTGGACATAACCACCATAGAATCCAATTAAGAAAAAAAGAATTCCTGATTTGAAAGAATTTAAATTTCTTGAAGATTCGGAGAAACCTTTCCATCGGTCTTTTTTCCAAAATAAAGTCACTAGCATGCCGGTCATGACAAAAGCTAAAGACCATTCCATGGCTTTTGCCGTGATTTGACTTCCAATCAGGCCGCCAGATATAGAGCCTAAAAAAGTTGGTAGAATGAGATTTCTCCCTTTAAAAAATAAATAGTTTCTTCTCGAAGTTTTTTTTAAACTAAAAATTCCAGTAATTGTTTGTGTGATTACGCCAATTCTGTTGCTGGCATTTGCTGCGGCTCCATCAAGACCGCCAAATAGTAATAAACTAACTGTTAATGCAGATCCATTTCCAGCAAGAGTATTTATGACCCCAGCAATAATTCCACCAATAAATAATAGTATATCCATTTTTAGGTACTCAAAATCAAAGATACGTGAAGGTTGTATCTTTGAATGATAGAATCAGGTGATTGAATCATGAAAAATAGATATGTAAAATTTGGATTAATTTTTTTTGGATTAGTGTTTAGTTTAAATGGGTGTCAAAAAGATTCTAATTCGTCTTCGACTGATCAAGATTTTGGCAAATTATCTCTCCAAGTAGATACCACTGAATTTAATGAGGAAAGATTTTTCTCAGTTAATTATGAATTGATTTCTCTCAAAGAGGGCTATTTCCAAATAGGATTGGAATTGCAACAAAATAATGAGAGTAAAAAAGATTCTATTTTCGAATATCTATCCGAAGGAGACACTTTAAAAGGAACATTTTATTACGTAGATTTCCAGGTTTCAAAGGGATTAGCAAAAGTACTTGGTAGACTTGATTTTAAAACAGATAATAATGATAAATTTTGATGCAATTCAACTTTAAACACTCGATCAATGTCTGGTAACCACCAACCTGATGAGGTATTCATCGCAAAAACTCTTATGGGGTTGGAAGATGTCTTAAGAGACGAGTTGCTTAAACTTGGAGCAAGGGACATTCAGTTAATGACCAGGGCAGTTAGATTCAAAGGGGATTTAGGATTTCTTTATAAAGCAAATATTTGCATTGGTTCGGCAATAAGAATTTTAAGGCCTATCAAATTTGTTGAAGTCCATAAATCTGAGGACTTACTTTTTGCTGCTCAGAAAATACCTTGGGAAAAGTGGTTTCATCCTGATAAAACATTTGCCGTATTTGCATCGGGTACACACCCTGAATTTAGTCATACAGGTTATGCTGCTCTCGTTTTAAAGGATGGCATTGTAGATCGATTCAGGTCTAGAGTAGCTAAGCGACCTTCTGTTGAAAGGGAATTTCCGCAAATTAGAATTGAACTTCATTTAAATAAAAGACATTGTACAATTAGTATAGATTCATCAGGAGATTCACTGCACAGAAGGGGTTACCGAAAAGAAATGACTCTTGCACCAATGAGTGAAGTACTAGCGAATGGATTAATACGATTAACGGGTTACAGAGGAGATAGACATCTCTATGACCCGATGTGCGGCTCTGGAACTATGGCGATTGAGGCATCAATAATTGCTGATCGTCTTCCTGCAGGAATTTATCGGAATTCATTTGGATTTATGCATTGGTTGGATTATGACAAAGATTTACATGCAATAATTGAAGCTGCTTCTTTGAAAAGAATAAAAGAGTCATCTCAGCAAATTTTTGCCTCTGATATCGATCCTGATGCTTTGAGGGTAGCAAAATTGAACTCCGCTTCAGCTTTAGTCGAAGACAAAGTATCTTGGTCTCTTGAAAATTTCTTAAAAACAACTCCCCCTGCAGAGCGGGGTATATTAGTCATTAACCCTCCTTATGGTCGTAGAATCGACATTGATGTTGAAACTACGTATCGGGAAATGGGTGAGCATTTAAGAAAAGTATACCAAGGTTGGACCGCATGGATTGTTGTCCCTAGTGCAGCAGCCTCAAAAGCGTTACAGATGAAATCCAAACAGCAAATACCTTTTCAAAACGGGGATTTGGATTGTATGTGGCAAGAGTTCGATATTTATAGAGAATGAAAAAAATAGGGTTAATTACTTCAGGAGGAGATGCTCCAGGAATGAATGCATGTATTCGTGCTGTTGTTAGAACAGCATCATTTTATGATATCGAGGTTACAGGTTTTTATCGAGGCTATGAAGGACTATTGGAGAATGATAACGTTAGTCTTACACGTTACGATGTTCGCAATATTATTCATCGAGGAGGTACGTTTTTAAAAACAGCAAGGAGTTCTGAATTTATGACAGAAGATGGTCGATCGAAGGCATATTCAATTATTAAATCCCATGGGATAGAAGGCTTAATTATAATCGGTGGAGATGGATCATTAATGGGTGCAAACCTAATTTCAATTGAGCATAAAATACCTGTAATTGGCTGTCCCGGAACAATCGATAATGATTTGTTTGGAACAGATTATACCATTGGTTATCAAACTGCGGTAGATACAGCTATTGATGCAGTGGATAAAATTCGCGACACTGCGGCATCGCACAATCGATTATTTTTTGTTGAAGTAATGGGTCGCGATGCTGGATTGATAGCTTTAAGGACAGGAATTGCTGCTGGAGCTGAGGGTATTTTGATACCCGAAACTCCAACAGATTTAAATCGATTGGTGAATTATTTAAAGACTGATTTTAAGAAAAAGCGACGATCTGGAATTATAATTGTTGCTGAGGGAGATTCGGAAGGCGGAGCATATGAAGTTGCAAAAATTATTCAGAATGAATTTCCAAATTGGGAGACAAAAGTAACAGTTCTTGGGCATATCCAGAGGGGGGGTAAACCAAATGGTTTTGACCGAATTTTAGCCAGTAGAATTGGCCATGGTGCATTACTGGCGTTAAAAGAAGGGCGAAATAGAGAAATGATTGGTATTTCGGGAGGTGAACTTGCACATGTGCCTCTTGATGATGCAATTAAGCATAACGCAACTATTAGTCCATATTTGTTGGAACTTGTAGAGGCTTTATCATAATAATATGTGGGTTGAAGTTATTCTACCTGTTCCAGTTCATTCAACTTTTACTTATCAATGGAATGCTCAATCTGATCCTATAAAAGGATTAAGGGTCCATGTTTCTTTCGGACGACAAAAATGTTTAATGGGTGTTGTTCAAAATATTATTTGTAGCGCTCCAGAATTTGAGTGCAAGCCAATCATTCGAGTTTTAGATGATCTCCCATTAATCCAAAATCAACAAATTGAATTTTGGAATTGGCTTGCTGAATATTATCTATGTCCTATTGGTGAAGTTATGCAGTCCGCTCTTCCTGTTTTTTTCAAACTCAAGGAGAATGATCCTGGTCCCTTCACTTTAGGAGATGGATCAGTTCCACATTGGAGGTGGTCAACTAAAAAATCAGACACAGGGACTATCTCTGATGTATTTGAAAAACTGTCGCGAGCAAAGTTGCAATCAGAGGCTCTAATGACATATTTTCAAATTTGTTCTAATCAGATAGACTCTGATAGAGAATTCTACCCATGGGTTTCTCAGACGGTCATGCAGCAGTATTCTTCCATCAAGACAGTTCATCTAAATGCTTTAAAACAGAAAGGGATTCTTGAAAAAACCATGCTTCATTCCATTATCGAAGCTGTTTCGGAAGGAGATAAGATCAAACTTTCAGATGTTCAAGGTAATGTTCTTAATGATATTATATCAGGATTGGATAATAAAAAACCAGTTTTGTTACAGGGTGAAACAGGGAGTGGTAAAACAGAAATATATTTAAAACTCGCTGATAAAGTTCTAAAGGAAGGCTTGCATGTTTTAATGTTAGTTCCAGAAATAGCTTTAACAGCTCAGCTTTACAAACGTTTAGAGAGATCTATGGGATTAGATGTGGTGTCTATTTATCATAGTCAGGTTACTGAAAGCCAAAGAAGAGATATTTGGCTTTCCTTATTGAACTCTGGAGGTGGAGCTAAGCTTATTCTAGCCGCAAGGTCGGGTATTTTTTTACCCATGGAGAATATTGGTTTAATTGTTGTCGATGAAGAGCACGAAACCAGCTACAAGCAATATGATCCTTCCCCGAGATATCACGCCCGTGATGCTGCGGTATGGATTTCTAATCAAACTAAATCTGGAATTGTACTTGGTTCAGCTACTCCGAGTCTCGAGACGTTTTATAATTGTCAAGAAGGTAAATATCACAAGGTGCAATTGAATGAGAAATTCGGAAAATCCAAAAAGCCAATTGTCGAGATGTTGTCTTTGGTAAAGTATAAATCCCTAAAAATGATGGATGGGCCGCTTTCTAGGCCAGCAGTTGAGGCTATTAGTGATACTTTACTTAGTAAGCAGCAAGTTTTGATCTTTCAGAATAGAAGGGGGTATTCACCTTTTTTAACATGTATGTCTTGCGGTTGGACAGAGCCGTGCTCAGATTGTGATGTCGCTGTAACCTATCATAAGGAGTCACAGTCATTAAAATGTCATTATTGCGGTCAAGTTAGAAAACCATCAAGTAATTGCCCTTCTTGCCAAAAGTGCGCATGGCAACTAAGAGGTGTCGGAACGGAGCGGGTGGAAGAGGATATCGAGGAGATGTTCCCTGATGCCAATGTAATTAGAATAGATTCGGACTCTACTAGGAAAAAAAAATCTATGTCAAATTTCATCGAGTGGCTTGAGACAGGAAGAGCTGATATTGTTGTCGGCACCCAAATGATTGGGAAAGGTTTAGACATATCTGGTTTGTCTCTTGCTATAATTCTCAATGCCGACAATGCTCTTCAGTTGCCTGATTTTAGGGCTCATGAACGTGCTTTTCAGTTATTCTATCAAGTTTCAGGAAGAACGGGAAGACGCGAGAGTCAAGGTCATGTCATTATTCAGACTGCAACCCCTGATCATCCTATATTAGTTGCTGTTAAGTCAGGAAAATATGATCATATGGCGAGAAACCTTTTAGAAGATCGCAGACTACATCACTATCCGCCATTTGTTAAAATGATTCGAATAGAATTACGTCATCGCAAGCAAATAACTGTTCTAGAGGCTGCCAATTTCCTAGCTGAAAAATTGTATCGAAATTTTGGAGGTGGGATTTTAGGTCCAGATGAACCTAATGTTTCACGTGTGAAAAATGTGTATTTACAACATATTTGGATAAAACTTCCTTTGGGGCAAGGCTTATCTTCTTTAAAAGAAAAATTGCGTAAGATTAATAACTCTCTATATTTTAGCGCTGACTATAGGTCAGTAAAAATAATTATTGATGTTGACCCATATTAGGTAATATTTATTTTCTCATAGAGTTTTCTGAATAAAATAATTTAGAAAAACCAAATAATGCTGCGCCGTGAACTAAAATCAAAATTGACCAGTCAAGTATGATTCCACGAGCAATTACATGGCCATTTTGACTCAAAGGAATGATCCAAGAGAAAAGACTCCCGCTTAAAAAGCTAAGGCTATTCCATTTGAATAATTTTAGTTTCATTTTTATAAAGTTATTGATTTGATTTGTGTGCTTTAAGGATAGCTTTTTCATTCAATTCTGACCAGAGGCTATCGTTTGGCGGTGGTGCTGTGACTTTTAATACTTCATCTTTAATAGGATGCTTTATTTGGATCATTTGAGCATGCAGATGAATTGCTCCATTGGGATTAGATCTTTTAGCTCCATATTTTAAATCCCCTTTTATGGGGTGTCCAATGGCACTTAATTGACATCGTATTTGATGGTGTCGCCCAGTTTCAAGGTTTATTTCTAATAAGCTGTACCTATCACCAGAGCTCAAAATTTGGTAAGATAATATCGCCTCTTTAGCTTCTTTTTTCTCTGAAACAAAGCTTTTCTTTAGGCGACTATCTTTCCATAAAGAATGAAGAAGCTTTGTACTCATTTTTTCAGGAATTCCTTCAACGACAGCCCAATAAGTTTTTTTTACCGATCTATCTGCAAATGCCTTACTGACTCTTGTTAGTGCTTTAGAAGTTTTAGCTAATACCACTATTCCTGAGCTTGGTCTATCTAGCCTGTGTGGCAGGCCAATAAATGCTTTCCCAGGTTTATTATGACGTTGAGCAACATCTGCTTCTGCCCAGTCTTTAAGTGTTGGATCTCCAGTTATATCTCCTTGTACAAGCAGGCTTGATGGTTTGCTAACGATCAAAAGGTGATTGTCTTCAAAAAGAATAATAGGATTTTGCACAGAATCAATAACTTTCCTCAGAATTAGGGAATGTGCGAGATTTTACATCGGTTATGTAATTTTCAACGGCATTAGGTATCAACTCTTCTAAGTTTAAATAACGACGTAGGAATCTTGGGTTAAATTCAGTATTTATACCTAACATATCGTGTAAAACTAATACTTGCCCATTTACATCTGGACCAGCCCCAATTCCAATAGTTGGTATCTGAATCGAATCACTTACTTTTTTAGCCAAATTTGCAGGTATTTTTTCCAACACTACAGCAAAACAGCCAGCTTTTTCTAATGATTTCGCATCTTTTAAAAGTTGTTTAGCTTCTTCTTCTTCTTTTGCACGAACGGCATATGTTCCAAACTTATATATACTTTGAGGAGTTAGCCCTAAATGTCCCATTACGGGAATGCCAGAGCTGACTACTCGCTCAATAGTTGTCGCAATTTCTTGGCCCCCTTCCAATTTTACAGCATGGCCTCCAGATTCTTTCATGATCCTAATTGATGAAGAAAGAGCAGCCTGTGGGTTGCCTTGGTAACTTCCAAAAGGAAGATCTACAACAACCAGAGCTCTTTTTACCGCTCTAATTACGCTAGATGCATGATAAATCATATGGTCTAATGTAATTGGAAGAGTAGTTTCATGGCCTGCCATGACATTACTTGCAGAATCTCCAACGAGTATTATATCAATACCTGCTTTATCAACTAATCTTGCTAGGCTAAAATCATAGGCGGTCAACATCGCTATAGATTCATCACGTTGTTTCATCTCAAAAAGACTATTTGTGGTGACTTTTTTGTATGACTTTTTTTCGTTCGACATATTAAGATATTTTAATCAAAAGTACAAAGGCTATGCGTGGTATCTTTGTCCGCATGAATTTAAAAGGAGTATTTATTTTTTTCAGTCTTTTAGTGAGTTTTTTATCTTGCGATAACACACTTGTTGTGACAGCACCATTTCAGGATATCCCCGTGGTGTACGGAGCTTTAAATCCGAATTCAGATACTCAATACGTAAGAGTAGGGCGAGCTTTCCTTGGTCAGGATGGTCCAAACGGTGGTATTAACAATCCGGACAGTTTGTACTATAATGACCTAGTTTTAGAACTGCAAGCTTTTAAAGATAACGGAGATCTATTTTGGACAAAAGCATTAAAAACAACCCAAGATATTCCAAAGGACTCAGGTTTATTTACCAATCAAGGACATCGGCTATACAGTTTGGTTATTCCCGAATTCACATTAAATGATAATCGACTTGATTGGTCATATAAATTATTGTTGAAAAAAGATACGTTGAGTAATGCTTTTGCAAGCGCAGAGACGCCAATCGTAAAGGATTTTAGGATAAAACGCCCAAATTTTCAGGGAACTCAGAGATTTAGTTTCACTTCAAGTAAGGGTGCTGAAATCGAGTTTTATCAAGCCGTCAACGCTCGAATTTATCAAGGTTACGTTGATTTTCTTTATATGGAGATGCCAGATGGGGCTCAAAATGACTCCACTCGTCATTCAGTTAGATATTTTCTTCCTTATACAATTGGCAGTTCGTTAAATGGAGGGAGCTATTTGAGCACTTCTTTAAGCTATGAGTCTTATTACACCTTCTTGTCAGAGGTAATACCAGTTAAGCCAGGTTATATGAGATTTTTCCGAGGCTTTTCTGTTCATCTCACGGCGGGATCAGATGATCTGGCAACTTACATATCTGTTTCACAGCCATCGAATACAATACTGCAAGATCCTCCCTTTTTTACAAATGTAGAAAATGGCGCGGGTATTTTTGCCAGTAGGGTAGGGCTAGATAGGCCGAACATCGGTTTGACATCGGCCTCAATGGATAGCCTTATTTTTGGCAGAATGACATGTCCACTCAGGTTTGCAAAGGCTAGTTTTCTTGATACTCTGACATGTAACTGACAATTTGTCTCAGTTTCGGTCTTGGTATAATGATTGTCTATATGGCAACCAAACCGAATAAACAACCAAAATGGGTAAAATTATAGGAATCGACTTGGGAACTACGAATTCGTGTGTTTCCGTTATGGAAGGAAATGAAGCAGTTGTCATCCCAAATGCGGAAGGTAAGCGCACAACACCTTCAATTGTTGGATTTGTTGAAGGCGGAGAGCGTAAAGTGGGGGATCCTGCCAAGCGTCAAGCGATAACCAATCCAACCAAAACAGTTTTTTCAATAAAGAGGTTCATGGGAGAGTCGTACTCGAATATCTCCAAAGAGGTCAAAAGAGTACCTTATGGAATAGCTAAAGGTGACAACGATACTCCTAGAGTGAAGATAGATGATCGCAAGTATACTCCTCAGGAGGTATCCGCTATGATTCTTCAAAAGATGAAAAAAACTGCTGAAGATTATCTCGGTACAGATATCTCTGAAGCGGTTATTACGGTACCCGCTTATTTTAATGATTCTCAAAGGCAGGCCACCAAAGAAGCAGGTGAAATAGCTGGTTTAACAGTTCGAAGAATTATCAATGAGCCAACGGCTGCAGCCTTGGCTTATGGTATTGATAAAATGAATAAAGACATGAAGCTCGTTGTCTTTGATTGTGGTGGTGGAACTCATGACGTTTCTATCTTAGAATTAGGTGACGGTGTTTTCGAAGTAAAATCTACAGATGGAGATACACACCTAGGTGGTGATGATTTTGATGATCGTATAATTAATTGGCTGGCAGATGGCTTCAACAAAGATGAAGGAACAGATTTACGCAAAGATCCGATGGCTCTGCAGCGTTTAAAAGAGGCTGCTGAAAAAGCAAAAATAGAATTATCAAGCGCTAATACTACAGAAATCAACTTGCCTTACATTACGGCTACTGAAAGCGGGCCTAAGCATATTGTTCGTTCTTTAACGCGTGCTGAGTTTGAGCGTTTAGCTGCCGACTTAATTGAAAGAACAATTGCTCCTTGTAAGTCGGCGTTGAAAAATGCTGGGTTATCAGTTGGTGATATTGATGATGTGATTCTTGTTGGAGGATCAACTAGAATACCTGCAATACAAGATGCAGTAACTAAGTTTTTTGGTAAAGAGCCAAATAAAGGAGTAAATCCTGATGAAGTTGTAGCAATTGGAGCTGCTATACAGGGAGGAGTTTTAGCAGGGGATGTTAAAGATGTTTTACTTCTTGATGTTACTCCTCTCTCTCTGGGGATTGAAACAATGGGTTCCGTGATGACTAAGCTAATCGAAGCTAATACAACTATCCCATCAAAAAAATCTGAAGTATTTTCAACGGCTAGTGATAATCAGCCGAGTGTAGAAATACATATCCTTCAAGGAGAGCGGCCAATGGCTAAGGATAATAAAACTATCGGGCGTTTTCATTTAGATGGTATTCCTCCAGCCCCAAGAGGCACTCCTCAAGTTGAGGTTACATTTGATATCGATGCCAATGGTATTTTGAATGTTAGTGCAAAGGACAAAGCTACAGGTAAGGAGCAAAAGATTCGTATCGAAGCATCTTCAGGTTTAAGTTCAGAAGAAATCGAAAAAATGAAACAGGAGGCTGAGGCTAATGCGGAAACTGATAAAGATGCTAAAGAACGAGTTGATAAATTGAATGCTGCAGATCAGATGGTATTTCAAACTGAAAAGCAGCTAGGAGAATTTGGAGATAAGCTAGGAGATAAAAAAGCTGCTATTGAAGAAGCACTAGAAAATCTAAAGAAGGCCCATGCTAGCCAAGAAATTAGCGCTATTGATGTGGCTATGGAAACCATAAATGAAGCGTGGAAAAACGCATCTGAAGAAATGTATAAAGCCCAAGAGGGAGCATCTCAGGAGACTGGGGGCTCTGAAGGTGGACCTGCTGACGGAG
>CALKDS010000022.1 GCA_938084135.1 uncultured Flavobacteriales bacterium | reverse complement strand
TATAAAGATAAATTTTATAGAAAAAAGTGTGCCATTTTTTAATTACCCCCTGTATTTTAGCCAAAATTATAAAAATATAGTAAATATGAAACTATCTAATTCCAATTTTATTATTCAATAATATGTTTCCTTAGATATGTCAAAAAATGATGTTCCCTTTTCTTTTTGGGAAAAGAACCGATCACTTTTTCAAGGTGATGTAATAATTATAGGTGGCGGTCTTGTTGGTCAATCCATAGCGATTGCTCTGCAAAAAAAGAGAATTAAATCTCATCAAAGGCCATTAAAAATTTGTATTGTAGATAAGCTACCTACAGGAAAATCAGGCGCTAGTACAAGAAATGCTGGATTTGCATGCTTTGGAAGCCCGACAGAAATTCTTGATGACATGAATCAGGAAACTGAAAATAAAATAGTGGCAAGAATGAAAAATAGAATTGCTGGCATTTCACTCTGGAAGAATTGGGTATCTCCTGATATTATAGATTGGAAGGACCATAATGGATATGAAGTATTCGAACCTCAAGAAATAAAATCATATGAGGAGGTTTTGAATCAATTAGATAATCTAAATCGCATGGGTAAACTAGCCTCTGGAAAACAATATATATATTCTAAAACCTCACAGATTTCTGCGAACTTACCCTACTCTATAAAAATTAATGGTGAAGCCAGTCTCAACCCAGGTAAAGCGCACAATGCCTTAGTCGAAATTAATAGATCCTTTGGAATAGTCTTTTTCAATGGAATCCAAATCTCAGGAAGAAAAAATTGGATAAAAACAAGAAATGGATGGACCATACCCAGTAATCAAGGAGATTTTAAGGCCTCTAAAGTTGTCATTGCAACAAATGCCTGGACCCCAGAGTTAATTCCAGGAGTAGACATCACTCCAGGAAGAGGCCAAATAATTTTAATAAAACCATCTCAAACTACACTTTTTAAAGGGGTCTGCCACGCTAAAAAAGGTTATTTATATTTCCGAAATTTGAATAATTACCTTTTGCTTGGTGGGGGAAGAAACCTTTTTCGGCAAGAGGAAACATCTTTAGACATGCGCACAACAGCTAATGTTCAAACTTATTTGGAATCATACATCAAGGAGGTACTAATTCCAAAGCAAAAATATACCGTTATAAATAGGTGGTCTGGTATTATGGCATTTTCAAGATCAGGTGAGAAATCCTCCCTAATTTATTGGGAAGAGCCAAACCTATTAGTTGCTGCCAGAATGGGAGGAATGGGAGTCGCACTGGCACCAAAGGTCGGGGAAGATGTTGCTAAAATGATACTTACCTAAATCAAAGTCCAAAACATCTTAAAAAGACAAGGGCGATAATCGTAATTATCGCCCTTTTTGTTTATCCCGGAAAGCCGGTTTATTCAAAAATCCCGTAGGACCGTCCACCGCAAATAAATTCTCTGATTTCTCAGATACTATTGGTGTCTTTTACATCACCTGTCATTTACGATTTTCCTGTTAAACAACCCTGTCCGCATCGGTTCAAAGTTTGAACTTTATTTCAAGCCCCAGTATAACAAGACTCTGTCTATTTGAATTGCTCCAAACACTGGCTATCCAGTAGAATATTTACTCGTCGAAACCAGTAATTATTCTTTCAAGAGTTCAGAGTGGCGTCCTAAAGACCATACTCTGAGTTTCAAGATTTGAGTCTGTACTTTTTTTCAAAAGTATTTGTCATTTCTTGCTGCCGAATTTTACTTTTGGTAGATCTTCTTGCGAGGATTTTCCTAACGTCCACCCGAGGGCTTCTTTTCAGCAGTTCTCCAATGTTGCTTAAAGCTCCTTCTTTCGAAAAGCAAATTGTGTTTTCTATCTTGCGACTTCGACGACACAAATTACTCATTTGAGACACATTTCGATGACCCTTTCGCATCATTGAACCAGATCAAACCGTTGTTTTTCTCTGTTTGTGTTTATTGAAAGTAGAAAAAAAAATATCATACCATACCCCTTGTTAATAAGTTTGTTAAAAACAATAATTTCATATTTAAAATACTCTATTTGAGTATTTTACTAATTAATTTAATTTGATGTTTAAACAAATAGAGTGACGAATTGACTTTACTAATACTGCAAATATTTCGTCAAACTTCCTGAATATTCAATTATAACATCCAGAAACTATTTTTTTATCAGAATAAAATTACTTAAAAGCCGAGTAAGCTTTTAAATAAAACAATAATTAAATAACCAGAAAAATATAATCTATATCCTGACCTGGAAAATAACCTGAATTTGATTTTCTAATAAACCATTTATGTCCCTGGTAATACCATAATCTAGATGCAATTTGGCATTGTGACCTCTATAGTAATAGTTAAACCCTAAATTAGTTACCGATGTTGCTATGAAAAGACCACCTGAATAAGTATCAAATTCGGGATAAACAATCGAATAATTTGCCGCAAGACTGAAGTTTTTTCGAATCATAATCTCAGTAAGAAAATTTCCACCTGTACCCAAAACTAAATAACGACTGATCTCCTCAGGCAATAAAATATCTGATGGAACTGGTGAATGCTTGAGTCCTGTTAATGAATTGGCAGTAGCTTGACCTATCTCGAATAGAATAGAAACACCTCTGTACTTCAGCAAAGCATCCAAATACCACTTTCGATAATCAGGCAAGTCACGAGAGCCATTGGCTCTGTACATAGTAAAATTTCCATGCGACTCTCCAACACGGCCTGAAGCACCATAATTATATGACCCAGCAGCACCTATGATCATTTTTAGTTTTTTCTCGAAAAGCAAATCAGCTGAAAAATTTGAATTACCCTCAGAGAAATCTCCAAAAGGCGAAAGGTCTAGACGAAATGCGTACTTGTAACCGCCAATATCTACATCCCTTGAATCGTCACCAAATGAATTTCTTCCATCCCCTGTAGTTACCGCTATCTTAGGGTAAATCTTTACTTCTCCAATATTAAACTCTCCTTCAAGCTTTACTCCTAACTCGCGTCCAGTTTCACAAAACTGTCTACTAAAAAAACTTCTACTGGTAAATGATAGTTGATCTTCATAGAATAACATTTCACGATTATTCCCAATATTTGGCATTTGTCCGATTGTTAGTTTTATTCTTTCGGCAGGCTCATAGGATATCCACGCATCCATTAAAAGATCATTCCTAGAATAGTCTGATTGAATAAAAAATTCCAGCTTTTCTTTCAAAGCAAATCCTTGAATCCTCAGAAAAGTCAATTCTGGAGAAAAACGAGTATAAACCTGTTCCGAATTATCTATAAATGAAAGTTTTGGCTGTATTGCCCCCCCCAATTGAAATCCATAATTATAATCTCGAGATGCGATTTTCAAGCCCCCACCAAGACCATAATCTCCGAGACCTTGGGCGTAAGAGATTTCAGCGCATAGAATTATAAATATTGAAAATAAAAATAATCTTATCATGAAAAATATATTTGTCTTAGTATGCATGGTAACGATAATATTTTAATTTTTTATTTAAACCCGTATGAATTACATCAAAAGCAACATAACTACTAGTGGCCTCAGGCTCAAACAATTCAAATAAATGAGCTCCGCGAACTTGAGATGTCGGAACATATAATAATTCAAAAGGCTGTTCCTTTTCTAAAAGTCTCAACTCTGAGTTTACTCTTTGACGACGTACTCTAAATTCTGGTATACCATCCTGCAGATATTTAGTGATATTATACGAAAAAATTCGATTTTGATCTAAAGTCTCTGAGCTAACTAGCTTATACTTGATTCCTAGAACATCCAACTTCGGTTTAATCAAGGGAATAAGCTCTTTTGTTAGCAAATATGCCAAAGGAAACGAACGTGTCTTCATGTTTCTTTGCTCAGATAAGTCTCTGACTTCAAACTCAAAGCCTCGAACTGATTTCTCTTCCAAATCAATAAAATTCATAATTCTATTTTCAGTCAAGTATGAAGATGAATAAACAACCCTTCGATTTGTATCAGTTAGGTGTGCTAAAACTTTTCTCACATTATGTTTTGATTGTACTGCTGATTTTAAAAAACTCATCCCAACCTCCTTAACACACGCCACTCTTCTTTTAAAGGATGTCCTACCCAAGCCCACACCTCTTATTTCAATTAGCGAACTAACACAATTACTTAAAGCATAGGATGTTGATGATGATCGAGCACTTATAGAGCCCTCACGGATACGTATAGTTCCTAAATGTTTTTCGGTGGAGAAATAATTATGGTGCGTATATCCTTGTTTGTCAAGATCAGCTTGGCAGGGAATAACAAACGAATCTTCTATTAACTCTCTTAATTTTTTTGGTACATTGGGATTTGAAGTATGTAAAAACATTACATCATACATCGATGTGACACCAAAATTACCAAAATTGACAAAGTCCCGTCGAAAGGGTCGATATTCATGAAAATCTAAAGCCAATTCTGGATCGAATAAATTAAACGCACTCTTCAAATATTTTGTTTCCGGAGCACTTATAATTGTATGATCTCGATTCAAGTCCATCCCATTTTTCGCATACCGGCTCTCTTTTTTATAACCATCTGGGTTAGCAACAGGAATTATCATCATTTCAAATTCATCTAATAAATCAGAATTATTAAGTAATTCATGTATCAGGAATAAAAGACCCTCAACACTACCCATTTCATTACCATGCAAACCACCTTGAAGCCATACACGTATTGGATTCTCAACAGGGTTTTTGCCAACCAACCTAATAGCAGGTATCTCAATAC
>CALKDS010000021.1 GCA_938084135.1 uncultured Flavobacteriales bacterium | reverse complement strand
TATTCTCATTATCACCGAGCCAAGCACCTACCAACGTCTTTATACCATATTCCTTGGCCAACTTTGGAATCAATTCATTACCATCGGTACAAGAAAAAATTCTGACCCATTTGGTATAGGGTTTGATGATTTCAAGTCTTCTGCGAATTTGATCTTCCGAAATTTCATTCCCTGGTTTTTGTATCCCTTCATAAGGGCTAAAACACAAGCCATGCATGCCTCTTTCAAGTATTGAGGAACATTGATCTTGAAGTTTAAGGGTATTAAAGTCAGCATAATCTGCACCAATTAAGGATTTTATTTTTTCTTCTCTGTATGACATAGAAACCTAAATTATATCTTCTTTAAGTTTGTTAAACAATTCTTTATCAAAGATGTCACTCTTTGTCTATTAAACAAGGATTAAAATATTAAAAAATAAAATTTTATTAATCAATAAATCAAAGATCATGGAAAATGGATCGACCTACCAAAATCAATGATGAGGATTGAAGGCTCATTGTGAAGTATTTTGGATAGAATTCAAAAAAATGGTTAGACATCAGTATTTATGGGTCTGGGAACACGTTTTTTTGAAATCTCCCATATCAGTATAACTAGGTAGGCGCTATTGATAGAGACTCAAGGAGCTAAGCATAATTATCGGTATTTTCCTACCCGCTCATCTTCAATAACCCCATCACAATTAAGACCAAATGCAAAATCATAGGTATTACCTTAGACATCGATATAGGGTTTTATGTCTCTTGGGATATCTTTAAATTGGGATTCAACGGTCAACATATCTATCGGTATTTGAAAGGGTAATAAAGTAGAAGGTTCAACCGTATCGGTAATGATTTCTATCAAAGCTTGGTCTTGCTTTCCCATATGCACCAGTATATTGGTATCGATTTTTCTGATCTCAAAAAACACTATGAGGTTGGTCACCTTAACAGAAACAACGACGGGTTTATCCCCCATTTGTACCTTAGTCTCATTTAGCTATTCCATACCCCCTCGATTTATGGTCTTAACTGATTTCATTTTATAGACATCGCTACTTAACAAATCGTATTTTATTTCTCATTTAATAACTCCGATTCTAGTAAATCGATATTAAAAAAAGTCTTTATTATTAATTATATTTGAAGTTAAAATGAATGCGTTAATCATGAAATAAGGTGATAATAGCGAAAAAATCATTCTAATTATCATTTAAAAATGAACAATATTCGATAAATAAGCATGAATAACGAATTAGATAAGACTGATGAACAGATAATTAGACTCTTACAGCAGAATGCTAGATTATCCAATAAACAAATTGCTGCAGAAGTTGATATTGCGGAGTCTACCTGTTCTGAAAGAATGAGAAAATTACAAAGGAAAAAAATATTTTTTGGATTTCATGCTTTTGTCGATTCTTCAAAGCTTGGTACTAATATAGAGGCAATGGTTGCCATAAAATTAACCAAAAATACAAAAGAGGAAGTTGAAGATTTTAAAAATTCAATGTCTTTATTATCTGAGGTTGTTAATATTTACCACTTGGCTGGTCAAATAGATTTTCTGCTTTACGTTGCAGTAAAAGATAAAGATCATTTAAAGGATTTTGTAATGGATCACATTACAAAAGATTATGTAAAAAGTTTAGAGACTTCTTTGATTTATGATTTTTCACATAACCCATTGTTTCCTATGTATTTAGAAAATGAGTAGATATGAAAAGTCAATTCAAATAATTTTTTTTTGTCCATAGCTACTAAACAGAAAAATAAATTGTATTCATATTTTTAATTTCAAACAGACAACTTTTGTTTCAGACATCGCCTCTATAGCAGACTTTACACCTTCTCTACCTACCCCACTACTTTTTACGCCACCAAAAGGCATAGCGTCTATTCTATAATCTGTAGAATCATTAACCATTACCCCAGAACAATCTAGTTCATTAATTGCTTTATATGCATTATTAATATTGTTAGTGAAAATTGCTGAATGCAAACCAAAAGGAGATTTATTACAACATACTATAGCTTGGTCTAGGTTTTTTACTTTTGAAATAGTTACTACAGGTCCAAAAACTTCTAGACAATTGGCAATATCATTCATACAGTCAGATTCCAAAATAGTTGGCACATAACAATTCCCAATTGTTTTTCCTCCACTAACTATTTTTGCTCCATGATGTATGCTTTCGGTAATAAAATCACTAATTTGATGAATCGATTCTTTACTTATGATCGGTCCAATATCTACATCTTCTGACAATGGTGAACCCATTTTTAAAGTAGAAGTTAACTGAGAAAAATTATGTAAAAATGAATCGTAAATAGTCTCTTCAACAAAAATTCGTTTCACACCCACACAATTTTGACCACTTGCATAAAATGCTCCAGAAACACACGATTGAACTGCCTCTTCTAGATCAGCATCAGACAGAACTATAACTGGAGAATTTGAACCAAGCTCCATCGCCAATTTTTTTAGTCCTGCTTTTTTCTGTATAATTTTCGCAGCTTCCACTCCTCCAGTAAAACTGATAAGTCTAATTCTATCATCTCTAAGTAAAGCGTCACCGAAGTGTTCTGGAGAACCTGTAATTATACTTAACATTTCTTTTGGCAGTCCAGATTCAAAAAGAATTTCTCCAAACTTTATGGCCACTAAGGGAGTATAATCACTCGGTTTTAATATCACTGGATTTCCTGCAGCAATTGCTGGACCAAGCTTGTGGCAAACTAAGTTTAAAGGGTCATTAAAAGGTGTAATTGCAATAACTATACCAATTGGTACTTTGAATTCGTATCCAACTCTATCTTCAGAACCTGTAACTGCATTAAACGGTATTGTTGCTCCGGATATCCTTCCTGCTTCTTCTGCAGAAAGTTGCATCGTATTCAAAGCTCTAGTAACTTCTCTTCTTGCTTGACTAATTGTTTTAATTCCTTCTGTTGCTATGAAATTCGATAATACATCAAATTCTCGCTCCATTATGATCACGGCCTTTCTAAGAATTGCTATTCTTTCTGAGGCTGGCATTTTTTTACCAATGGACTCTCCTATTTTTGCTGAATCAAGTGCATTGAATACATCTTGTTCAGTTGACTGAGAAACGGTACCCATTTTATCTCCTGTGAAACTATTATAAACAGGTACTTCAATTTTGTGTATTTTATCTATAATCACATTTTGAGTTTTAGGCATTGACTATTGATATAATATCATTGTATAAAGCAAAACCAGTTTCAATTTTCCCTGCTCCTGGTCCAACTATCGTAGTATCTCCTAAAATATTAGAGGTGATTTTTAATGCATTAGTGGTGCCTAAAACACCGTACAATGAATCATTAATGGGTATAAGCTTAGGACAAACTGAACCGTGGACAATGCCTCTATCATCCTTCCAAACGCTTCCAATTAATTTCCATCTACTATTATTTGATAATGCTTCATTTACATCTGCTAGTGTAATATCTGATATTCCTCTAACCTCAATATCCTCTTGAATTAATTGTACATCAAAAACAACATTTGCTAAAATCATTACCTTGGCCAAAGTATCTAGTCCTTCAACATCACTTCTAGGATCAGCTTCTGCATATCCTAATTTTTGTGCCTGTGAAAGTGCCTCATTATAAGATATTCCTAATTCCATTTTAGTTAAAATATAATTAGAGGTTCCATTCATAATACCTCCTAAAGCCGTTATATCTGAACCTAAAAGACCCGTTTTCAAAACATTTATTATAGGTGTACCACTCATGACAGTTCCCTCAATTGCTAAAGTTTTCCCCTTTAATTTGGCCAAACTAAAGATATGTTGATAGGCGACAGCGAAAGGCCCTTTATTAGTCGTAACGACATGTTTATCTGAATTTAATGCCGTTTCTATGTGAGATAATGCGGGTTGTCCTGTTTTGATATCTGTGAAGCTGGCCTCAATTATTATATCTGCATTAACTTCTTGTATTGCTTTAGGAATATCAAGTATATTTTCTGTTAATAAATTATAGTCATCTTGGTTGGCATTATCAAGCACTTTCTGCATATTTATACCCTTAGCATCAATCTTACTACCTTTCATTATATCCAAAATACCCACCGTTTGTATTTCTGATTTTTTGACTCCCGGTAATACAGAATTATTCTCTAAAATGATTTTAGCTAATCCTTGTGATACAATACCAAATCCAACATATGCTATTTTTATTATTTGTGATTTCATAAATTCATTTTTATCTAGCAAATCTAAATATATATTCGTCTATAATATTTAAAATTGAATAGTATACGAATTATATAAGTAATGATGAATTATATTCATTAATTAGGTATATGAACATTGTCAACAAAATTAAAATCGATGACAATCAATTTATTTAACAAAAATTAGTAAATTCTGATTGAAGGATTCTTATTCCGGACTACAGAAAATCATATCAAATGAAGATTAGCGCTCATTGTATTCAAAAAATTTGTTAAGAAAGATTTATTAACCATTATACTATTTCCTTCTTCAAATAAATAAGAAAAATAATGCTTCATCTATTTATTTAAAGACAAAAAAGGGTTGTACTTTTTATCGTAGAATCGTTTTTTTTTAGTGGATAACGCTACAGAAAGAGCGAACGTTTATATATCCAGATATGAGTTTAAATATCTGTGGTTTGGTTGGTCTAATTGTCAAAGATTGAGAATACTAACTCCCCTACTATTATTGAAAGGCGATAAATATGTGATTAATTTATTTCTGTTGATTAGAAATGACTGAACTGAAGGAACGATACATGTATATATCTAAATACCGCTAAAACATTAAATAAAAATGTTACTCCGAGACACTTTTATATTTAATCAAATAAAGTTTTTACTTGATTACGGCAAAAAAATTCTTTTTGATTAATCCGCTTTATCGAACTGCATGAAGTTACCACCTTGAGCCTTCGAAAGGCGCAACACAAGCGCATTTCCTAATCCTGTGGAAGGAGTTAGCACACCGGCTCGGTGAGATGACTTACTATGGTCATCGAGCGCTAGACAGAGACCGAGCTCGGCAAACATTTTGGAGGTTGCGCCGTAGCCGGGATCTCCTTGTCCATAAATCCGCGTACGGGCAACTTTCGTATTGGTTCTCGCCGTAACTTCGATCATAAAACCTCCATCGCGGAGTAGCCACTCAGGTGGACCTTCTCCCGAGATGGGTTTAATCTTAATAGGTTCTCCCAAGAAATAACCAAATCCGCGACTCATCCACATACCCGCCACACGAATCCACATCCCTATGCTAGCGCACTCACTGTATGATGTCTTTTGGTGTTCGTCGCGCAGCGTGAGACTGCGTCGCACGACTCTGGCGTTAATGGGGGCCATGAAAAATTTTGTAATTGCACCATATCTCGAATCGAAAGCCCACCTAAATTGCCGGGACATACCATCTGCGGTAGCAGGCCCTTCGGTCTCTACCCCGATGGTTCCCGGTATCAGGAGATAGGGATTTGCTGCCATCGCATCGGTGAACCTACCGGCCTTTTTCGCCCGTGCTAGCGCCTTACCAGAATTTAAGGTGCCTCCAGAAAACGACCCCGTATAGCGCGTATAAACGCTACGAAGCTCCATGCTCTGGTCAGGTTCACTGGCTAACAACTCAGCTGTCATAAAGGCACCTAGGTCGGACGGTATGGAGTCGACACCACCACCCAGAATCACTTTTGCACCGGACTCGTATGCGAGATCATGAAAGGATTCAATCATTTCTACCTGCCAGAATCCTTCTCCGGCAAGATCTGAATAGTGAACACCTGCTCGAGCACATGCACCCAAAAGGGCAGCCCCATTATTGACAGAATAGGGACCAGCACAATTAAGAATCACTGTAGTGCGCAAGACCATAGCGGTCACTGCGTTGGTATCTTCGAGATCAACGCAGAGCGTCTCGGGTCTGCCTCCGAGTTTGTCAGAAAGCTCGGAAAGTTTGCTTTGAGTACGACCCGCAATGGCCCAAGGTTTGCCCTGGAGTTCAGGATGTGTGTCTAGGTAGTTGGCAACCAACTTACCCGTAAACCCAGTCGCTCCATAGACGATTAATACCAATGGTCTAGTCAACATAGTGGTTTTATCTCAATCATATTAGTTAAATCTTTATAAACAACTGGTCAAAAAAATGATATTAAATGGCCCATGTAATTAAAATAACCATGAGCATACAATTGTCAATTACATAAATATAGATCTATTCATCCAAAATTTTCAATTTCTTTTCTTTGCTCTGATTCGTATTTAATGATCAGTACATCAGTTAGAGAAAAGATAATTGGAGTAATGTATTTCATTAGATTAGGATTGAAAAAGTCACCTTATGATAGTTTTGCAATCGGTTTTACTTGGGGAAATTAATTTTTTTCTAGGATCAGTGTGAAGTTCAAACTTGAACTCTAAATATATGAGACCATATCAAAGGAAGAAAGCATTGGTTTTTATTTTGTCCCTAATTTTTTGTGCTTATGGCATTAAAAAAACGATTACACTATTATAGTATAACCGTTTTATTGATTTAGTAGATGACTCCATTGAAATATCGAACATTAGTTTTACACCAGTAGAATTCTTGGAAGTTAATAAATCAATTCAATTAATTATTTAGATCCCTCATAAAAGAAGAGTTCCTCAATAGCTATCTCAAATAACTTTGACATCTTAAATGCTGTGGGTAAACTTGGATCAAATTTTTCTTTTTCAATCGCATTTATCGCTTGACGTGAAATACCAATTAAGTTGGCTAATTCTTCTTGTGTCAATTTTTGATTTTTCCTTAA
>CALKDS010000020.1 GCA_938084135.1 uncultured Flavobacteriales bacterium | reverse complement strand
AATGCTACAGTTCCTATTACGGAAACTATCAAAGCTCCAAAACCCAGCCAACCAAGGTATTTTTTAAACCATTCTCTCATTTTTTTAAGTTTTTAATAGATAATAACGTTAGCGCTAATCTAAAGCTTTCTAAATAGGCATAAAAAAACTCCCAAGACACCACACCCCAGGAGTTATTTCACAAATCAAACAGCATACCCTCACTTCAACATCTCATGAAACACTTCCCTTTCTAACACCTCAAAATAAGCCTCAAACTCTGCCAATATCACCTCCTTAGAAAAACACTCACAAGTACTATTAATCTCCTTTAAAACGGCTGTATGCATGCCAGATTTGAGTACTCCAACCCTGTAATAATCCTTAGCTTTATTGCTGACGGTATACATGTATTTAAATTTAGCACTATCCAATAAATAATCTATATTATTTCTTGGGTGGTCGCCCACTTTGCTTAGTTTTCACTTTTCTGTTGTTTTAAACCGTTTATTAATAAAACTGTATTCAAAATCATCTGAAATAGCAAAACATTCATATCCATTTTCTTCCAAAAAAGCGATAGTTTTCTCTAATTTTTTTTTACCATTTTCCAAAAATCTCTCATGAAATTCAACCAATATTTGCCCAAACTCTATTTTTTTGAAATCAAGAGAGTCAAATACAACAAACTCACTGCCTTCAATGTCCATTTTCAAAATATCAATAAACTTGTGTCCATGTTTCTCCGCAATTCTTTCTATGGTCTGCATTTCAACCATTATTTCATCTTTATTCTCAATATCCCAGTTTAAAATACCATATGATACTCCATAGTTTTTGGGAAAATACATTTTTTCGGCTCCATTTTTGTTGCTAATTCCTATGGGAGAAAAAAAGAAATTATCAGGCAGTTTCTGACTTTCTATCCATTTTACTGAAATAGGTGTAGGGTCAAAAGCATAAATTTTACTTTGCTTGTATTTTTTAATGATTTTAATATCAAATGAAATGTCATTACCTACTCCACAAGAATAAACAATAACTTGATCTCGATTTTTTAATATTTCTTCAGAAACAAAAAAACCACCATATTCACTGCCATACCATCTCTTGTATTTATTTCCTTCAAATTTGAGTTTGATTAGTTTGAAGCTTCTTTTAATTTGTTTCCATTTTCTTCTTACGAATTTTACAATTTTCTTCATTTTAATTATGCTCTTAAAAATTTACTTACCCTTAACAGGATTTATAGTTTTCGCAATTACACGACTACACTTTCGACCTACTAACACATGTCCTAAATGCCGTCTAACGAATAAATAAATGGAATACGTTTCTCATGATGATTAGTAATTATCAAGGTAAAATGAATCAGTATTTTTAATAACTCCAAAAATCAATAGATGTATTGTATTGCAACTAATTTCAAATTAGCGGAAATCACCTCAACAACTCATGAAATACCCCCATCTCTAACACCTCAAAATAAGCCTCAAACTCTTCCAATATCACCTCTTTAGAGAAACACTCACAAGTACTATTAATCTCCTTTAAAACGGCTGTATGCATACCCGATTTCAGTATTCCCGCTCTATAATAATCCTTAGCCTTATCACTTACTTTCAACTTGCTATGCGCTCGCTTTTTATGAGTCCCTTTGATGAGGGTAAAGTCATGATCCCCTTGTACAATAAAGCCTGAATCTTCTAGTTCTTCCATAGCGAGAATGATCATACTACCAAGGGGTAAAGACCAGATCTACGATCCAGTCCAATACCATTAGCGATATCTGATTCATCTGCTTGAAGAAAGCCAGCAGTACTGCAATGTGCTTATAGGAGACAGAAGATTAACTTGGCTTCTTTGGATAGCTGTTTGAAGGTGTGGTTATTCCATTTATAGGTGTCTAATCTCATGTAATCTCATTTGATTTCTTTCTTACAAAATTACAGCCGAGGTAGGGGAAGGGTTGTTTTGTTAGGTATTTGATAGGATTATGGGTTGCGGCTATACCTAAGTATACTTCTTTATGTAGGAGAATAGATCAACCATATATTTGGGATTAGTACCGATTTCCCATAAATTAAGTTGCCAATCATCACCACCTTACCATGTCCAAAATCACCTTTTCATTTTTCTTACTCTTGTTTTTAACAAGTTGTGCGACTTCAAAATTTGATTTTGCTACAGCTTATAAATTTCAAACTGTAAAGAGATACCCCTCTTCAGCCGAGGGGAACACAAAGGTTTTACCCGCTCAAAAACAAGTCTTAGCAAATTATCTAGATGAATTTGAGAGTGTAGATTTAAAGTACCATTTACCAAAGAAGACTTCTATAATCCATGAAACTGTTTCTTTAAGAAATCTGGGTCCCTCATCAGAAGAACTGATTCAATCAAAGTTGAATGCATACAAAGAGGTAGATAATATTTCTAAAAAGGATATAAAGCG
Organism: uncultured Flavobacteriales bacterium; assembly: GCA_938084135.1. Lineage (GTDB taxonomy): Bacteria > Bacteroidota > Bacteroidia > Flavobacteriales > Schleiferiaceae > TMED14. The sequence continues at coordinate 1,365 of CALKDS010000020.1, read as the reverse complement.
AAACAACAAACGCCATAAAATAATAACTCAACTAGGTGATATTAAATTCGATACAATCATAACAGAAAGTGGTCTTGTTGTTCCCTTGTTGGAAAAAAAAGAGACTCCAGAAGAAGCTAAGAAGGAGATCGGTTTAAAGATTGCTCAATTCGTTGCTGTTTCTGCAGGAACGGTAATCTTGGTAATCTTACTTGGTCTCGGTTTGTTATTTTTATACATATTAGCGATTGTTTTTGGATGATAGAATCAAGAGTGTATGTCGTTGAATCTACAACCAAATATGACATTCGTAATTTTCACCAATGATAACATCTATTTAGCTCTAAATAGTAGCACTATTTTGGTTAAGATTTATGAACTATTCTCTGACTTCCCATACGTTTTCATCAACATCAATACTTTCAGCTGTATCAGTGCAAGGGTTCAAATAATCAGTTACAATAAGTGCTTTGAAAGAAATTCCATATTTCTATACTTGAATTGATATCCATATTCCCAAACGATCCTGGCCAGTCGTGACCACCTCCAACAATTCTGTAGAGCCAAACGTCGTTACAATTTGATAGATGTGTATATTTAAGGCTGGTTACGGTACTACCATCCGTTGAATTAATATCAGGAAAATCTACAGTTTGTAAAGTAGTGTACTCATTTCTGTTTGCAAAGAATTCAATCATTGAATCTGTTGATGGGTAGGCTCCCCATCCATCGGTATTATTTATATCTCCATCGTAAGGACTTACATCATCAGATGTACCGTGTATTTCCATAATAGGTATAGGAATATTATTGATACAATTGTCTTTTATGTCTTTTAATATAAATCCTGCAACTGATGCAACTGCTCTGAAAATATCACTACCCTGACAGGCTATTTTATAGCACATATCACCACCATTTGAAAGTCCTGTTGCGTATGTCCGATTTGGGTCTAATCCGTGTGTAGTTTGAAGATATTCAGCTAATGTTTCGAGAAAGCCTAGGTCATCAACCGTTTCAATGCCTAAATGGAAGTCATACCCCGCATTAAAAAAACGATTGCCAAGATAATCTATTGTTCCTCTAGGATAACACACCGCAAATCCAGCACTGTCAGCTATTGCATTAAATCCAGAATATAACTCGATTATTGATGCATCATCTGAATATCCATGCATTACAAATATGAGTGGTGCATTAATAGTTAATCCTGCTGGTTCATAGTAAATATACTCCCTGTCGAGACTACTATAATTAAATGTGGAATATTTAGCATTTGAACAACCATTTTCATCGACTGTAGCACCTTCAATTGATTCCATACAAGTATCTAAGTCATCTGATACACCGTCTCCATCAGTATCTTTCTGAGAATCTGAACAACCA
>CALKDS010000019.1 GCA_938084135.1 uncultured Flavobacteriales bacterium | reverse complement strand
ATAAAACTCCGAAAGTAGAAATAAAAAAATCTACAAAAAAAGTTGGAGCAACTAAGAAAACTGTTGATGCAACAATAAAAAAACCAGCAAAAAAAGCTGTGACAAATAAAAAAACAACGGATACAGTTACAAAGAAACCAGTAAAAAAAGTTGCTCCAATTAAGGCGACTTGAAAAAAATCATAAAACTCATATATCATGGCACATAAAAAAGGTGTAGGTAGTTCAAAAAATGGACGCGAATCTGAAAGCAAACGACTAGGAGTTAAAATTTATGGTGGCCAAGCTGCTTTGGCGGGGAATATTATAGTTCGTCAACGCGGAACTACTCACCATCCAGGAGAAAATGTAGGCATGGGTAAAGATCATACACTTTTTGCTCTGTCAACTGGCACTGTAGACTTTAAAAAGAAAGCTGGTAACAAGAGTTTCGTGTCGGTGCTGCCATTTTCTGAAACTAGTGTAGCCTGATTTTATAACTTTTCAATAATTTATATACCCTCTGGTGCATTTGCGGCAGAGGGTTTTTTATTTTTACTACATGCTATCATTATATTTATTGCGTCAAGATCCAGAAAGTGTTATCAAGGCTCTGCTAAAGCGCAACATTGACGCAAAACCAATAGTGGATAAAATCCTTCTGATAAACGAACAGCGAAGAGAAATCCAAAGTAAAACAGAAAGCTTAAAAGCAGAATCAAATAAGACGGCTAAACTTATCGGAGCATTAGTTCGTGATGGTAAAACTTCAGAAGTGAATGAAATAAAAAGCCAGACAGCATCAATTAAAAAAGAATTACTAGTCTTAGAAAAAACCCTGCTTGATCTTGAAACAAAAGAAAAAGAAACATTACTTAGTCTCCCCAATACACCCCACAGCAGCGTTAAGCAAGGTTCGTCTCCAAAAGAAAATGAAATAGTTAGCACTTGGGAGAAGACCAGTAAAAAATCAATTGATGGATTAATACCCCATTGGGAATTAGCCAGCAAATACAATCTTATTGACTTTGAACGAGGAGTTAAAGTTACTGGTGCGGGATTTCCAATATACACCGGAAATGGAGCCAGACTGCAACGCGCATTGATTCAATTCTTTTTAGATAAAAATACCCAAAAAGGTTATCAGGAAATTCAACCACCCTATTTTGTTAATGAGGATTCGAGTTTTGGAACTGGGCAACTTCCAGATAAAGAAGGACAAATGTATCATATTCAAAATGACAACCTTTTTGTAATACCCACATCAGAAATTCCGCTAACCAATTTATACAGGGACGAGATCATAGACGAATCTGAGCTCCCGATCAAAATGACAGCTTATTCCCCTTGCTTCAGGCGCGAAGCTGGGTCATACGGAAAAGATGTAAGAGGTTTGAATCGGCTTCATCAATTTGACAAAGTTGAAATTGTTTGTATTGATCATCCTGATGATTCATACCAAAGGCTAGACACCATGGTTAACCATGTCTCTGAAATTTTAAAGGATTTAGGATTGCCGTTCCGCCTACTTAGATTATGTGGTGGTGATATGGGTTTCACTTCTGCTCTAACCTATGATTTTGAAGTTTGGTCATCTGCACAGCAGCGATGGCTTGAAGTATCTTCTGTTTCCAACTTTGAAACATTTCAAACTAATAGACTTAAACTTCGTTACAGACAAAAAAATAATAAAATTTCACTTGCACACACTTTAAATGGATCTGCCCTTGCGCTACCTAGAATAATGGCTGCTATTCTTGAGAATAATCAAAGTCCCAACGGAATTAAAATACCAGCTGTTTTGCATAAATACACAGGGTTTAAAAATATCTCATGAGACTCATTTTTTCTATTGTTTTGACATCCATTTTATGCTCTTGCAGCAACTCTCTTTTGATTGACTTGAATCACCTCGAAAAAGAATTAAATCATTCGAGAAATCTAATTAGCACTCTCTATGACAGAGATTTTGAAGCTGCATTAAAAGATCTTGAACGGCATGTGGGAATCGCAAAAAGCAAAGCATACAATTCAAAAAATAAAATTTACTTTACAAATGAATTCGAAATGCTTAAAATTCGTCACAAAGAAATGATTCGGCTCAGCGATTTTTTATCTACGAATCAAATTGAGGCTCGAATTAAATTTGATTCTAAGCAGATAAATAATCTAAGGCATGATATTAAAAATAAAATAATTGAAAAAAATGAAGCTCGAAAGTCGATTGAAAATGAAAAAAATGCCATTATTCCATACCTAGCCGATCTAAATAATCGAATCAATTATATACTTAAGTCAATGGAGAGCCATGATAGTATCGATAATCACCTTCAATTAATTTGGGACAATTGGGTTCATTTAACCCCATAAAATAGAATAATGCACATTTATAATGTAACCGTTAATATTGATGACTCTGTTCATGATGAATGGAAAAACTGGATGCAATCTATTCATATTCCAGAAGTGCTTTCCACGGGATTATTTATAGAATCCAGATTTGCGCGAGTTGTAATTAATGAAGAATCTGGCACCACTTACTCAATTCAATATTTATTTAATGAACTTGTTGATTATCAGCTTTATGAACAACTATATGCTCCAAACCTTAGAAATAAAACAGAGAAACTTTATGGGGGGAAATTTGTGACATTTCGAACCATGTTAGAAGTTATCGATATTAATCAAAAATAAAAGTATTATGAGAAATTCCATCACTATTTTATTTATAGCAATTGTACCCATTATGCTCAGTTCTCAAGAATCAAAGAATAAACCGCTTAAAATGACTTCAGAGACCCTCTGGGAACTGGGGCGTGTTAGCCTAGATCATGTTTCAAATGGCAAGGCTCTTTTTGGAGTTACCAATTACAACTTAGATGATAATAAGGGAAATCGAGAGCTATTTATAACCGATTTAAAAAGTAACAAAACCAATCAGCTTACCGATTCGAAAACTAGTAAATATTCTGGTTTTTTAGTAAGGGGCGGGAATAGCTACGTTTACATACAAAAAAGACAGTTATATATTTCAAAAGTAAATGCCGAAAATTCGGAAAAAGCAAAAAAATTAACAGCGATAAAAGGTGGGATTGATAATGCCAAAATTGTAGAGCTAGACGATGGGCGAATTCTCTTAACCTTCTCAGCAAGAGTAAAACTAGATGAAACTCCGTTAGAGAGACATCCTGACAAACCAATGGCAGAGTATTCTATACATGATGATTTAATGTATCGCCATTGGGATAGATGGACAGACTACAGTTATAATCATATTGCTTTTTCGATAATAGATCTAAATAATAAATCCCCTAAAACAAATTACACAGATATTATGGAGGGTGAGAGATTTCACTCTCCCATGCCACCTTTTGGGGGATCGGAAAGTTTTGATATTAGTGCAAACGGGAGGTATATTTTATATGCTAGTAAAAAACTGATTGGAAAAGATTTTACTACTCATACAAATTCAAAAATATATTTATACGATCGAGAAACTAAGAGAACTAGTACGCTAAATGGTTTAGAAGGATATGACAATAACCCAACATTTTCTCCTAATGGACAAAATATAGCATTCACAGCAATGCCTGAAGATGGTTATGAAAGTGATGTTAATCAACTATATATTATTCCAACAGATCAATGTGGTGAAAAACGTACTATCACTCCCATAATTCCGGCAGAATATATAAATAATTACAAATGGATTGATAATAAAACCATCATTTATAATGAAACTATAGAAGCTACTCAACAAATTCGGCGGTTAGATTTAATTAAGGGCAAAAATGGGCTTGCTGCAAGAAAAATCAAAGAACTTACAAAGGGTGATTTCAATTACGGAGAATTCGGAGTAAGTGGTGACTTAATAATATCTGAGCGTCAAGATCATAATAATGCCACAGAGATTTTGAAAATCAATAGTAAAAAATATGTTTTACCCACGAAATTAACGACAGTAAACGACAGCATATATAATTCCATTGAAGTTGGCAATGTGGAAAAAAGATGGATAGCTACAAGTGATGGTAAAACAATGCTTACATGGGTTTTCTTCCCTCCAGATTTTGATGAAGACAAAAAATACCCCACTCTTCTATACTGTCAAGGGGGCCCCCAAGCTGCGATAAGTTCATTTTATAGCTTTCGATGGAATTTCCAACTAATGGCAGCGAAAGGCTACATCGTAGTAGCGCCGAATCGGCATGGTGTTCCAGGATTTGGAAAAGAATGGAATGAACAAATATCCAATGATTGGGGTGGGCAAGCTATGCGTGATTATCTAGCTGCAATAGACACTCTCGCACGAGAATCATATGTTGATGAAAATAAACTTGGAGCTATAGGTGCTAGCTATGGTGGCTATTCTGTTTATATGCTTGCCGGTATTCACGAAAATAGATTCAAAGCTCTAATATCTCATTGTGGACTATTCAATATGGAGAGCTGGTATCTTAGCACGGAAGAAATGTTTTTTGCAAATAAAGACGTTGGAGGACCCTACTGGCAGGCTAGTGTCCCAAAAGCTTACACAGATTTTAATCCCAGGAATTTCGTTCAAAATTGGACTGCACCTTTACTTGTTATTCACGGAGGAAAAGACTTTAGAGTACCAGTAAATCAAGGAATAGAAGCATATCAAGCCGCTCAATTGCGAGGCATTCCATCTAGGTTTTTACACTTCCAAAACGAAGGACATTGGGTTCTGAATCCGCAAAATGGCCTTGTTTGGCATAGTGAGTTTTTCTCTTGGCTCGATAAATGGTTAAAGGATTAATTCACCCAAAATTAAGGGGCATTTTTGGCATCCTTGCAGTAAATATACATGAAGCAAATTCCTTTTAAAACTGGAATCCTTAAAAATGGTCTTCGATGGATTCATCAAGAAGTAAGATCCCCTACCGGCCATATTGGACTAATAATTCAAGCAGGATCGAGAGATGAAAGTCCCGAGGAAGAGGGGCTAGCACATTTTATTGAACATCTTCTTTTTAAAGGGACAAAAAAGCGCAAAGCTTTCCATATTATTTCCAGAATAGAAGATGTAGGCGGAGAATTAAATGCTTATACAGGAAAAGAAGAAACGACTTTATATGCTAGCTTTTTGCGTGAGCACTATGAAAGATCGATGGAATTAATATTTGATATAGTTCAAAACGCAACCTTTCCTGACCGAGAAATACCAAAAGAGAAAGAAGTTATTCTTGATGAAATAGACTCTTATCGGGACAGCCCTTCTGAATTAATATTTGATGAATTTGATTCTCTATTATATCCTGATCATCCGTTAGGCAGAAATATTCTTGGTACTAAAAAATCAGTTCAAAGCTTTTCTAAAGAACAAGTAATAAACTTTGTTAAGCGAAATTATACTCCAGAGAGAGCAGTATTATCATCAGTTGGAGGTATAAATCATCTTGAATTTGAACGATTAGCGGATCGATATGCTTCAAATTGGAAAGGGAAAATGGATATTAATTCCAGGACCACTCCTTTCGTATCAAAAAGCGAAATAAAACATGTTAAAAAAGAAATACATCAAAGTCATATCATCATTGGTGGAGAAGGGATTTCGATCCATGATAAAGACTACACTGCCATTGTTCTTCTAAATAATTTATTAGGAGGCCCTTCGATGAATTCCCGGTTAAACTTAAATATTAGGGAGCGTCATGGAATAGCTTATCAAATTGAAAGTTTTATAAACTCGTATAATGACTCTGGAATATGGGGCATATACGCTGGAACTGACTTGGAAACCATTGACCGTTGTCATAGATTAATCATTAAAGAATTGACACTATTAAGAGATAAAAAACTGGGAGTATTACAGTTTAGTAAAGCAAAAACACAATTACTAGGTCAAATGGCTTTGGCTCAAGAAAGCAACGTCAATATGATGACCTCCCTCGGAAAATCCCTGCTAGTTTACAATAGAGTCGATACTTTTAAAGAAATAGTTACTAAAGTTGATGCTCTTAAAATATCTCAAATTCAAGAATTAGCACAGCAAATTTTTTCGAGTCATGAAATGAGTGAACTTCGTTACGTTCCTTTAGATTAAAAAAGCACCCTATGCAATTCCTTCCAGAAGAAATAGACCAATATTCAGCAAACCATACTGCAGCTCATAGTGAGCTTTTAAATTTAATAGAACAAGAAACATGGCAAGAAGTACTGATGCCGCGAATGCTTAGTGGACATCAACAAGGCCGATTACTGAGTTTACTATCACACTTAATAAAACCTGATAGAATTCTTGAAGTCGGAACATACACTGGATATTCTGCAATATGCATGGCCGAAGGGTTATCCAACCGCGGGGTACTACATACTATTGACATAAACGATGAATTAAAACCAAGAGTTGAAAAATACCTTCAGAAAGGTAATCTATCAAATACCATTAAATTACATTTTGGAGATGCAAAACATATAATACCAATGTTAAAAGAAAAATGGGACATGGTATTTATTGATGCAGACAAAGAGAGTTATTCTGATTATTTTGACTTAGTAATTGACAACATGAAAATAGGAGGAATTATAATTGCTGATAATGTCCTTTGGAGCGGAAAAGTTGTTGACCCAAATGCAAAAGATCACGAAACAATGGGATTGAATAATTTCAATAAAAAAATCGTTAACGATAAAAGAGTAGATCATCAGCTACTGCCCGTTCGCGACGGACTAATGATCGCTCGTAGAGTTTAATTTCGATCTAGTTTTTTTCTTACTTTTTTTAAATCTTCCGAAGTATCAACTCCAATTCCAGGAGTTTCAATTACTGAAGAATATATTTCATATTTATTTTCTATCCAGCGTAATTGCTCTAAGCCTTCATTTTTTTCTCTAGCAGTAGGTTTTAATGAAGTCAATTCCTCAAGGATTGAGGACATAAAACCATACATTCCAACATGCCGATACTTATTAAAAGCGAAATTCTCAATTCTCCTTCTAAAATCATGACATTTACCGTCATCCGTTCTATCAACAAAACAATTACTTTCAGACGCTTCATCTTCTTCCAGTATTGAAGTAACTAGAGTACCTATTTTCACCCTGTCATTTTGCATTAGCCTTAATAGAATATTGATATCTTTTTCTGAAACCATTGGCTCATCTCCTTGAATATTTAAAACAATTTTTGCATCAATATTAATTTTAGCAAAAGCCTCAGCGACCCTAGCAGTACCATTTTGGCAACCAACAGAAGTTAAAATAGTATTCCCTCCTTCTCTCTCAATAGCTTCTGCTATTCTCAGATCATCAGTTGCAACATAAGTTGGTAAAACTTTTTTAACTACTTCCCAGACCCTTACTATCATGGGCTTACCATTGATATCTAAAAGTGGTTTTCCACTAAGTCGAGTGCTTCCATATCGGGCTGGAATAATTGCAACAGCATTATTGACCATATTTTTCGTGTGATTTTGACCTATTAGCTCTGAGGAATAATTACTATTTTTTCACCCAGAACATTTTCAGGTTGAGACATCAATTCGGAATTGCTACTAAAAATAGCTTGGACAGTATATTGTCCGGCAGGCATGTGACCAAGCCAAAGATAAACTTCATTACGACCAAGATGAACTTCTGTCATATCAATATCCGTGATTTCTCCCAGATTACTTACTAACCGAACAAATAAATATCCATTATTCGGAGCATCAATAACTAAAGTAGCTTGTCCAAGAGAAGGATTTGGAAAAATACTTGGAGCAGAAATATCAGCAAATGGTATATAATAAGATGACTTAAAAGAACAATCTCTTTCATCAAATACCTCGAGATTAATACTATCTCCGCTGCATAAATTATCTATACTTGAAAGTCCTTCAACACCATTCCAAAAAAATCTATATGGCTGAACTCCTCCGAAAACATTTGCACTTAATAGATGATCACATCCCATTCCACTTGATTCCATTTCAACTTTAAGCATACTAGAGTCTGGACTATTTAATAAAGTAAACCAGGTTGAATTCCCACCATTTATTAATCCATAAAATCCTGCTGCCCAAACTTTTTGAGGGTCGTGATATACAGTTTGAAGGCCAAAATAGTCTCCCCATCTTTCGGGACCACTTAATTTATTTATTATTCCTTCTCCTTGCTTTAAAGTTAAAATATCTGAATACGACGCATCGTTAGATTGATATATTGCGGAAAAACCTGCGAATTCATTAATTGAACTATGATTAAAACCGATAAGAATTTCCTCATCACATTTTTCATTTCCGACGAAAGCAATATTTGGATATGCCAGATCCCTTGATGGATGTGAAATTATTTTTCCATCAAGACTATCAGGACTGTCAGGGTTTTCGATTATACCATGATAAATAGCGCATCTATTTGATGAAAAATCTCTTGTAGTACCTACCAAATGAACGCGACTATCTGGAGTTTCTATTGCACCAAGCCATCTTGCATCATTAGTAGAAAGGTCGTAAGTATCAGATCCACTTGTTATTGGTTGTTTCCCGTTGGGTGGCACTCCGTAGGGAATTGTGGTGGGACACATAGAAATAACATAACTGTGATTCAATCCTACAGCAGAATCGGATCGGGTTAAAAAAAATGCTGTATCGTTTTGAATAGAGAAATTACGATTTGAGGCAAACATTGCTTTTGAGACATGACCATTCCAACCTTTAACAGCAACTAAATTCCTTACGTACTCACCATCATATTTGATATCATGATGTAACTGAGAGGGTAGAATTGATTCTCCAGAAAAACCTGCGATTTTGTCCATTTCCCAAATAACTGTTCCATCAAAACCTAATTGCCAACTGACTCCAGGAATAATTAAATTTATTGACATTACAAGTTTATTCTCTGATAATGAAATGCTAGGGAAATCACTCCATCGATTATTATTCAAAGGATTACCGGGCAATGTATAAAGATGCCAGCCTTCTGCAGGATCATTTGATTCACTAAAACAAACTACAATCTTGCTTGACGCTGGGGTATTGCCAACAAAAAATAATAAAATCCATCTATCTTCCACCGGGTCATATAATAGTCTTGGATCACTAGCGTTTGCTGAAGTTGATACACCAGATGCTTGTATAAGAGATACAAATTGTTGAGGGAAATGAAATGTATCAGTCTTTAAATCCCATGCCCACAAAATTGAATTTACAGCACCTAATAGAATACTATCTTTAGAAAACGCGACTGTATTATCATTTGGTGTCCCTCCAGGAAGTGGTATTTGTGCTCCATTCACGGCAAACACTCGCTTCATTCCTAATTCATCAATTATTAAAGGGTCATCTGAAGTTGTTTTTAAGCTTTTTCTATTCAAGCCGTTATATATCGCCTTGCCAAATTTTAATTCAGCTTTATTTTTTATTTCAAGTAAAATAGATTGTTTAGAAAATGCATCCGGTGTCTCTAAATTATTAATCCTTAAATCATAATCTAAATTTCCATCTTTCATCTGAAAAGTTTTAATCTTTTGAATAGAAAAATCGATAGGTTGACCTTTTAAGGCTAATGAAAGAAAAAGAAAACAAGAAAAACTTCTAATATTTTTCTGAAACATGACTTAGGATATTAATTTAATCAAATATTTATACCTCATAAAATTCCTTAATTGTTTCCACAATATATACTTGAATTTGTTCATCCAGTTCTGAATGCATTGGTAATGATAGCACTTGACTTGATAATTTTTCAGAAACCGGTAATGAACCAATAGGATATTTATCACTTTTAAAAGCCTTTTGGAAGTGTAATGGAAATGGATAATAAATCATACTTGGAATCCCTTTATCATTTAAGAACTTCGCCAATGAGTCACGAGAACCATCTAATACCCTGAGAGTATATTGATGATAAACATGTGAGCTGTCCTTTCTTCTTTTTGGAATTTGTAAAGTTGATAAATTACCTAAACCTTGATCATAAAAATATGCAGCCCGCTGTCGTGAACTGTTGTACTCTTCTAAATAATTCAATTTCACACTCAGTATAGCTGCCTGAATGGTGTCTAATCGACTATTACAGCCGATTACATCATGTTGATATTTAATTTTTTGACCATGGTTTGATATCATCTTAATTCGCTCTGCTAATACTCTATCATTGGTGAATAATGCCCCGCCGTCACCCATACATCCAAGATTTTTAGAGGGGAAAAACGATGTACAACCAATTGTTCCAATAGTACCAAGCATTTGAGTTCTTCCATCCGAAAAATTATACGTAGCACCCATTGATTGCGCCGAGTCCTCAATAATAGCTAATTCGTATTTCAGAGCTATGGATTTCAGTCTTTCCATATTAGCTGCCTGGCCATATAAATGAACAGGAATAATAGCCTTTGTTCTTGAGGTTATTGCAGATTCAACTTGACCGATATCCAACCCAAAATAATCTGGCTCCACATCAACAAGAACCGGAGTTAAGCCCAAAAGTGAAATGACCTCTGCAGTAGCTATGTAGGTAAAAGCTGGCGTAATAACCTCATCACCAGACTTTAAGTCAAGAGACATTAATGCAATCTGAAGCGCATCCGTACCATTCGCACAGGGAATAACATGTTCCACACCTAAAAAGGTTTTCAACTCTTGTGAAAAAATCTTAACTTCTGGCCCGTTAATGTAAGCACCTGAATGAGCTACTTTAAGAACAGCAGAGTCTAATTCGGTTTGTATTTTCTGATGTTGGCTTAAAAGGTCAACCATCCGTATAGGTGAAGTAAAATCCATTTTTTGACTTAGATGTTAAAAAGTGTCAAAACAAAAATACTAATTCAATTGGGCAATCAATAGAAAGATCTTACGTTCTACCTTCGTAAAATGAATATCACATCATTAATAACGGGTTTTTCATTAGTATTGATGTCCTATTCAACTAAGGCGCAACCACCGAATATAGAATCTAATCAGGATTTAAATATTGATGAAACAAAAGCTAAACAAAGGGGAAGCTTAATTCAAATAAGACTTGGTGGACAAGTCCCATTAGGCAATTGGTATGAAAACTATGGCACATTATTAGATGCTGGTCTCCAATATTCTTGGATGAATGGGAATTTATTTTATGGTATAAGTTCGACTTATTTATATGGTGGGAATGTTCGAAAATTAGACGATATTTTAGATCACTTAATTACTCGAAATGGAGAAATTATGAGCAATGATGGAAGTTCTCTTTCAGGTCTGCAATCGGAGTTAAGAGGAGGGCAAATTGGGCTTCACTTTGGCTCCATAATTTCAAAATGGGGAAAATCTAATTCGAATCCTATTATCTGGCTTGAGGCTGGTTTAATCCAGCACAAGAGAGCATTATTATCATCGGGAGGAGTTCCACAACTTGAACTCCCCTATATCTATGGCTTAGATAATTTGCATAGAGGAGTATATTTTCAAGAAAATTTAGGATGGTTACACATAGGAAAAAATGCACCACATTTTAAAATTGAATTTCAAACCTTCCAATCTATCACGAGATTAATTCGTGAGTACCAATTTATATTAGAAGAAATAGACACAACCGTAAAATGGGATTTTGGCATTGGATTCAGGGCTACATGGATTCTTCCGATACTAAGTGAAAAATCTCAAACAAAATATTATTATTAACTGGCAATTCAAAAGCACTTAAAATGATTCAAAGATTGCCAGGAATAATTTTTCATTTAAGTATATACCTATCATCGATACTAGGTAATTCCAAAGCTAGGCAGAGGATAAATAATAGAAATATCCAAATCCAAAATGAAAAATTCGACTTTTGGGTACATGCAAGCTCTTTGGGTGAATACTGGATGGTAGAGAAGCTAATTCGAGATTTAGAAAAAAGAAAAAAGAAAGTATTTGTTAGTATTTTTTCACCCAGTGCATGGGATATTGTTTCCAAAAAAGAGAAACATTTTGGCTATGTCCCAATCGACCGTTTAAGCCGAGTAAATACTTTTCTGGATATTATTAATCCAAAATTTGCAGTCTTTGCGAAATATGATTTGTGGCCAGTAATGTCGGAAAACCTCGTTAAGAGAAATATTCCCTACGTGATAACTTTTGCACAGTTCAAACGTAATCATCACGTATTATGGAAATGGAATTATATAGAGAATAAAGTATTTAAAAAAGCAATTGGGATAGGGCATCAAACTCAAGAGAGCTTGCTTTTATTTAGTGAATCGGGATTCTCAAACGGATTTTTTAGTGGTGACGGAAGGTTTGACTATGTTAATCTTCAGCAGATTAATTGGAAGCCAATCGCAAGAGTAGATCACTTTAAAGACGGCAAAAAATTATTAATTGCCGGAAGTTCTTGGAAAAAAGAAGAATCTTTAATTATTCCTTTAATTGATGATTTTCCGGAAATAAAATTCGCATTTGCCCCCCATAATATTGAACGTCTCGATGAATTAATAAAAAGCTTACCCAATCACTTTATTCTTATCTCTAAATTGGATTCATATACCCAAGAAAAAATATCTAAAGCAAAGATTTTAGTTGTTGATACAATGGGTCAATTACAGCAGCTTTATGGTCATTCCGATATTGCCATTATAGGTGGAGGATTCCATCATGGGTTGCACAATATTTTAGAAGCTTTAGTATTTCAAAACATTGTGACTTTTGGCCCCAAAACTAATAACCACTGGGAAGCGATTAAATGTGGTGCAGATATTTTAAATTTGAATGTAGATTCTAAGGAGTTAAAGAAATGGATTTCCGAATTATTAGATTTAGATGAAGATATTGTTAAACAAAAAAAGAAATCTGCTCAAGACTTTATTAAAAATAACCTTGGCGCTACAGATAGAGTTATAAAATTTATAGACGAATATTTTAATTAAATAATCCTTCTTTCAAGCCTAAAAGAAAGGAATATTCCATAGCAGTTTCACGATAAGCCTGGTATCGTCCAGAAGCACCACTATGACCTGTTTCCATGTTACAGTGCATAAATAAAGGCTCCTTATTGTTCCTCATTTCACGTAATCTAGCTATCCACTTTGCAGGTTCCCAATATTGAACTTGACTATCATGGAGTCCAGTTGTGATAAGTAATGGAGGGTAATCTTGATGAGTCACATTGTCATAAGGTGAATATGACTTCAAACGAAAATATACATCTGAATCATTTGGGTTACCCCACTCACTATACTCTCCCGTTGTCAATGGTATACTTTCATCCAACATTGTTGTTACCACATCAACAAAAGGGACAGCGGCAATGACTCCTGACCAAAGTTTTGGCCGCATATTGACAATTGCACCCATAAGCAAGCCACCTGCAGAGCCACCCATTGCATATAGTTCTGAGGAATATCCAGATTCTTTTAAAAATTCTCCACAAAGAATAAAATCGTTAAAACTATTCGTTTTATTTTCCATCCTCCCATTTAGATACCACTCTCTACCCATATATTGTCCACCACGAACATGAGCTATAGCGAATGCCATGCCCCTCTCTAAGAGACTTAATCTTGATATCGAAAAACTGGGATCAATAGTAATCCCATATGAACCGTAACCATATAATAAAGTTGGAATAGATTTTCCCTCGGACTCTTTTGGCCCAACCCAAGATATGGGAATTTTTGTCCCATCGGATGCAGTTGCCCAAAACCGGTAACTAATATATTTGGAGGAGTCATAGCCCCCTATAATTTTTGTCTGTTTTAAAATTTTCTTCTCACGAGTGCGCATGTTGTAATCGTAAGTTGTCGCAGGTGTAATCAAAGAAGTATAGACAAATCTTAAGTTCTCTGTATCTTCTGTAGGATTGCTCCCGGTATATAAAGTATATGTCTCTTCCGGAAGGCTAACCGAATGAGAATCACCTTCCCATGGTCGGATGATAAGATTTAACAAGCCATTTGAACGCTCCTCTGAGACCAGAAAATCTTTAAACAAATCCATGCCCTCAAGGAGAACGTCATCGCGATGCTCAATAAATGGAATCCATTTTTTAGGCAACAACTCTTTTGCACGAAACAAAGCGAAATTAGGTCTCTCCTCTATATTACTAAGAATATACCAATGCCCATTAAAGTGGCTTGCAGAATACTCAACTCCCATCTCTCTTTCTCGCAAAATAGTAAATTCACCCATTGGGCTATCTGATGGCAGATAATGTAGTTCATCAACGTTTGTGGCGCCCGTTGCAATATGAATATATTTTTTTGATTTAGATCGATATACTGAACATGAAAATGTATCATCTTTCTCGTGATAAACAAGCACTGGAGGTGCATCCGATCCAATTTTTTGCCGCCAAATTTTATCAGAACGCAATGTGATAGGGTCTTTTGTGCCGTAAAAAAAAGTTTCTCCATCGTCAGCCCATGCAAATGCACCTGAAGTTCCTTCCACTTGAAAATCCCAGACATTATTATCTTTCAAATCCATAAAATGTAGAGTATACAAACGGCGCCCAATAAAGTCTACGCCATAAGCCATACGTTCATGATCTCGCGTCATGGATAGACCACTAACTTGACAATAAGACCTATCAGCGGCGAGAATATTAACATCTAAGACTATATTTTCTGGAGAATTTATGCTTCCTTTTCGCCGGCAGTAAATTGGATAATCATTTCCACTTTCAAAACGAGTTTGATACCAATAATCATCTACCTGCACAGGAACACTTGATTCATCTGGGTTTAACCTCTCCGTCATTTCTGAATAGAGTTCATCCTCTAATTTCTTAACAACCTGCATTCCATTTTGACGATAATTATTTTCAGATTCTAGATAAGAAATAACTTCCGGGTTTTGTCTTTCCTTCAACCAATAGTAGGTATCCTCGCGATTATCACCATGCATTTCGTGCGTGAATTGTTTTTGAATCGCTCTGGGCTCAATCATATTTCTAGTTTCTAAAAAATTAAATAAAATCAAAAAAAATACTCCTATTGCGGCAACATATTTCAATAGACCTCGTTGCTTTTTATAATAATCATTTTTCATTACTGAAGATCATTTCTAACTCGAGATAATGCCTCTTCACTCGGTTTATGCTCAGGGTTAAGTGATAGTGCTTGACTATAATCTTTTTCAGCATTAATTAAATCCCCTCCTCTTTCCCAGCAGAACCCCCGACCATAAAAGGCCCGATGATTAATTGCACGAGCCTTTATGCTTTTGCTAAATAGATTTCTCGCCTCAGTTAATAATCCTAATTCTAAATGGATGTAACCCATATTGAAAAAACTCTCAGCATCCTGAGGGTTGATTTGAGTTGACTTTGTAAATGCCTCCAGCGCTCCGTTATATTCGCGAGCCCCAAGATTAAACATCCCAATTTTATAATAAGTATCGGAATTGTTTGGCTGCAATTCTAGTAGTCGATTATAATAACTCAAAGCCAGGCTGTTTTTTTGAGCAGCAAGCATAACTGCAGCCATATCAATAGCAGCAAAATAATTTGGGTCTAGATCTATAGATTTTTGAATGTAGCTTAATGACAGAGCTGTATCTCCTTTTGTGTCTCTTATATTCATTCCTTTGATGAAGAATGCAACTGAGCTATTAGGAGATAAATCTATTACTCTATTAACTAGTTCATTACTTTTTTCATACTCTAAAACGATACTGTAGAGCTCTGCCAGTTTAAGCCTACAATCTATTTCATTAGGATGATTCTTTATACATTTTAACCAAAAATCTCTGGATACCCTAGTTGAATTAGATAAATAATTTGCCTCACCTTTTAGAAGCAGACCATCATGATTTAGACTATCTAATTCTAGTACTGCATCTGCATCTGCATCTGCATATGGAAGATTTGCATTATTGAGATAACGTCTGCCTCTAATAATTAACGAGGGTATATGATTGGGATGAATAGAAATATACTGGTTAACACTATCTGCTGGAGTAGTTCCAATTTGTAAATCATTAAAAACAGATTCAGCATTATTTGAACACCCTGAAATTATTAGAATAATAGCAGCAAATAAAAAAAATTGAATACATCCTAAAGATGATCTATGCATCCTGAATCTTCGAAATGATTTTCTTCTCAATCTCTTCCATAAGCTCAGGATTATCTCGCAAAATTGTTTTTACACCTTCTCTGCCCTGTCCAAGCTTGGTTCCCTCATAACTAAACCAACTTCCACTTTTGTTTATGACCTCATATAGTGTACCAATATCAATAAGCTCTCCAACTTTTGAGATTCCTTCACCATATAAAATATCAAACTCAGCGGTTCTAAAAGGAGGGGCAACTTTATTCTTCACAACTTTAACTTTTGTTCGATTACCCATTACCCGATCTCCATCTTTAATTTGAGTACTTCGACGTATATCTAGTCTAACTGAGGAATAAAACTTCAGAGCATTACCGCCTGTCGTAACTTCTGGATTTCCAAACATCACACCGATCTTTTCTCGCAATTGATTAATGAAAATAATCGTACAATTTGTTTTTGAAATCGTTCCTGTTAATTTTCTTAACGCTTGAGACATTAACCTAGCATGCAAACCCACTTTACTATCTCCCATTTCGCCTTCAATTTCTGAACGAGGAGTCAAGGCAGCTACGGAATCAATAACCACTAGATCAATAGCTCCTGAACGGATTAAATTGTCAGCAATCTCAAGAGCTTGTTCTCCATTATCCGGTTGGCTAATAATTAATTCCTCTGTATCGACACCAACTTTTTCTGCATAAAATCTGTCAAAAGCATGTTCGGCATCGATAAATGCAGCAATACCGCCAAGTCGTTGAGCTTCAGCAATTGCATGTAGAGTTAAAGTTGTCTTTCCAGATGATTCGGGACCATATATTTCCACAACACGGCCACGAGGAAACCCACCAATTCCGAGAGCCAAATCAATACCTAAAGAACCCGAGGGAATAACTTCTACATCAACAATCGCATCGTCTCCCAATCTCATAACAGCACCTTTCCCGTAGGTTTTGTCTAATTTATCCATTGTGAGTTTGAGTGCTTTTTGTTTGGCGTCTTTATCGTTGCTCATTTGAATTATGTTATTGAAATTTGATTAATCTGTAAGGACAATTATCTATGTCAAATGTAAGAATTGAGATGAATGATTTCAGCAACAGAATCAGCTAAGATTTACTAAAAAAGAAATATTTATCCACAATATATCTTAATCATTAAAAGAATTCGAAATATTTCAGTTCTATTTAATCGACGCTAGTACTTGCTCAGCACTTTCTTTAGTTTTAACCTTTTCAATTATGGATTCGATTCGGCCATCTTGGCCAATAATGAATGTTTCACGATAAACACCATCATACTCTTTTCCCATAAACTTTTTCAGACCCCAAACACCATATAAATTAATTATCTCTTTTTGCTCATCTGCAATTAACGGAAAAGGAAGATCATATTTCTGAATAAACTTCGCATGCCTTTTTACAGAATCTGGAGAAACACCTAAAATAACAACTCCAGCATCTAGTAATTGGGAGTAATTATCCCGGAATGAACAAGCTTCAGCCGTGCATCCTGGCGTATCATCTTTTGGATAAAAATATAAAACCACCTTGCTCCCTTTAAAATCACTTAGTTCTATTTTATTTCCATTTGAATCCAATCCTGAAAAACCTGGGGCAACGTCGCCTACGTTTAAATGTGTCATATATTTTAAAAATTTCTTTTAATAAAAGCGCAACAAGAGTTTTCTTTGTCTACATGACAAAGAAAGAAAAAGTATTGTATATCCAAGACTCTCTTGAAAAACTTTATCCCAAAACACCAATTCCCTTAAATCATGACAGCATATTTACTTTACTAGTAGCAGTTGTTCTATCAGCTCAGTGCACCGACGCCAGAGTAAACACGATCACTCCAAAGCTATTCAAGCGAGCAAATACCGCTAAGCTCATGTCTGAAATGAGCATAGAAGAAATAGCAGAAATAATAAGACCGTGCGGATTGACTCCAATGAAATCAAAAGGTTTAAAAGGTCTTTCTGAAATTATCTGTAACGATCACCAAGGAAAAGTTCCGAATTCATTTGAAGCACTTGAAGCACTTCCCTCTGTAGGCCACAAAACAGCATCCGTTGTCATGAGCCAGGGATTTGGTCATCCCGCCTTTCCCGTTGACACGCACATACACAGGTTAATGAAAAGATGGGGGTTAACAAGCGGTAAAAATGTAAAACAAACAGAGAAAGACGCAAAGCGTTTGTTCCAAATAGAAAACTGGAATAAACTTCATCTGCAGATAATTTTCTACGGAAGATCACACAGTCCTGCCCGAGGCTGGAAACCTGAGATAGATTTCATAACATCAATAGTAAACCCAATTGCTTTTAGAAAATAAAAAAGCGGCCCCTTCACAGAGGCCGCTTTAGATTTTTTTTAAACTTATTTATAATATGGACAACTTGCTTGTCTTTACAATATCTCCTTTTTGAATTCTAACTAGGTACATACCAACATTTAAGTCACCAACATACATAGTTACATCAGCTGCTGCGCGAATTGTTTCAGATTTCATAACCTTACCGGTTAAATCCACAATTGAAACATTATAATTACCCACAGCTAGACCAAAATCCAATGAAACATAATCACTTGCTGGATTCGGGGAAATTGTGATGACCTCAATTGACTCTTCATCAACGCCGGCGCTCATGCAAGCTGCAGCACTGGTTGCAGGACAATTCAAACCACGAATCCAAAGGTTATTGAATGATCTTCCTCCAGAGTATCCAGAATACCAATTACCAAGAGCTGCCAGGTACATTGATCCTGAACCTCCAGCCTTACCCCAAGTTTGGTCATTTCTAATCAATAGAGGATTGGCTCCCTGGTTGTCATACATAGTCAAATTATACATATATGCCCCTTTAGCAAGTTCTAAGTCAATTCCTCGACCACTTGAAGCATCAGTGAAATCAAATCGAACAAAACCTTGAGAAACGTCTTGCGCATCTATTACTTTTTGTCCATAACCAACCAACTTATTGGCATCCCATCCAGAGGTGTTTCCTCCATATGCTGAAGAATCATAAACAGCCATTTCAAGAATACCCCCTGCTACAGTTGCTGAACCTAAGTATACCTTCGCTCCAAATAACAATTCATCATCGATTAGATCATGACGATTGTACATTTGAGACCCATCACCCCATTGCGTAGTGTTTGAAGACGCACCAATAGAATTGTCCCAAGAACCGAAATCCATGGACATGGTAGAATCAGTAACAAAAAGGCTTGTAGTATCTGAAAAAACAGAAACTGAATCAGACTTTAAATTATAAACCAAATCATATGTCCCATTTGCACTTGGGGTCCATGCTGTTGCATATGTGTTCAAATCATTAAAAGTTGCAGTATCTCCAGCAGCCAATAATGACTTAGTTGCGGAGCTAACTGTTTGAATAAGTGACCCACCATCAAAAACTAGAACATCTAATTTAACATTTGACTGATCTTGAGTACCGCTATTCACCGCATTAACGTCAAAAGAGATTCCTCTGGCCTGTTTCAAAGTCATGTGTCCCATTTTAGCGGAACCTGTAGCACTTGGACCGTACAAAATATCTTGAGCTGGAGCACCTTGCCAATCAGTAAAATCCATTCTATTTGCAGGGGTACCTACAATTTGGATATCATCAATAGACCAGAAGTAGTAATCACCATCAAAGCGAAAGCGAATCTTGACAGAATCTTGGCCACCAATATAGCTACCCGCTATAACATTTACTATATCATTGTCAGCAGTTGAACTATTAACAGCTATTCCAGAGTTAAGAGTTACACTGTATGGAAATGTCGCACCCCCATCTACCGAAAAGTCAACGTAAGTTGCGGGAACCGCTTGAGAACCAGCAGGTCCAGCAAAACGTCGATAATATTGTGTGAATGATAAATCAACAATAGCATTTGAAGAAAGATCTATCATATCGGTAATCAGTTCCGCTACATGGGGTGAAGGAGCAATACCATTACCAAAATTTCCAGCTACACCCGCATTATCAATAAAATCAGAATCAAAGATCACAAAACCATTTGCTGCAGTAGCTGAATTCATCGGGGCTTGAGACGAAAAATATGCTCCTCGAGATCCTACAGTATTGTTTGGTGTCGTTAACGTTCCTCGGTATTCCCAAACCGCATCGGTATCTGAAACAAGATTGGCTGTACCAAAATTCAACCAAGTTGAAGGTATGCCGCTAGCAAAATCCTCAGACCATATTGGTGTCTCAGATCCATACATATCTTGAACTTGCTGTTGGGTCAAATGCCTGACTAAACCATCATCCATCATTTTTACATTAGGAGCAGTTCTTTCAGCATTTTGAGCAAAAACCGAGAGAGACAAACTAGTCGCAATGGTTAAGAGAGTAATTTTTTTCATCCTATCTTTTAATTAGTGGAAGATCGAATTTACGAAACAATGCACAAAAATCCCAATATCAGTGACAATAAGCTCTGCTAATCATTTAAGTCATCTTAAAGATTTCAATAACTATCTGTGGGTGCGCAAGTACAGTTTAAATTTCGATCCCCATAAGTCTCATCAACACGAGCGACTGAAGGCCAAACTTTATTCTCTTTTAAATAATCTATTGGAAAAGCTGCTTTTCTCCTTGAGTAAGGCAGTGACCATTCATCGTTGACCAAAATATTTTGAGTATGAGGAGCATTTTTTAACGGGTTATTTTCAGAAGACATTGATCCAGAGACTATTTCACCTATCTCTGCACGTATTTCTAACATCGCGTCGCAAAAACGATCTATCTCATCCAAAGACTCACTCTCTGTTGGTTCGATCATCATTGTTCCAGCAACAGGAAAACTTACAGTTGGAGCATGAAATCCATAATCAATTAACCTCTTCGCTATATCGACAACCTCGATGGAGGCATCTTTTTTAAATGGACGACAATCAATGATCATCTCATGAGCGCAACGACCATTTTCTCCAGAATATAAAATAGGATATGCGGATTCCAAGCGAGACTTAATGTAATTTGCATTTAATATTGCATACTTTGTACTGTTGGTAAGACCCTCAGCTCCGAGCATTTTTATATAACCATAAGAGATCAATAGTATTAATGCAGAGCCGTAAGGGGCTGCAGATACCGAACCAATAGGTTTGCTGCCTCCTGTTTTATGCAGATGATGACTAGGTAAAAATTCAGATAAATGACTCTTTACACAAATTGGACCAACTCCTGGCCCGCCTCCGCCATGAGGAATAGCAAAAGTTTTATGAAGGTTTAAGTGACATACATCCGCCCCAATTAACCCTGGAGAGGTTACACCTACTTGAGCATTCATATTGGCGCCATCCATGTAGACTTGACCCCCGTGCTGATGAATAATAGATGTCACTTCTTTTACTGCAGATTCAAAAACACCATGAGTTGAAGGATATGTAATCATAAGACAAGACAGTGTCTCGGAGAATTTTTCAGACTTCAACCTTAAATCTTCAATATCAATATTACCTTTTAGATCACATGAAACTACAACTACATCCATTCCAGCCATCACAGCTGAAGCTGGGTTTGTTCCATGGGCAGAAGAAGGGATTAAAGCTGTCCTCCTTTGAAAATCACCTCTACTTCTATGATATTCTCGAATAACCAACAAACCTGAATATTCTCCCTGAGCTCCAGAATTTGGTTGAAGTGATGTGGAATCAAAACCTGTGATTATAGCTAAATCTTTTTCAAGAGAGTCAATTATGTTCAAATAACCCTTTGCTTGCTCCAGAGGAGCAAAGGGATGAATTTGAGAAAACGAAGGCCAACTTAGGGGCAACATTTCTGCAGCTGAGTTGAGCTTCATAGTGCATGAGCCTAGAGGAATCATCGAATGATTTAAAGCTATATCCCGACGCTCTAACTTCTTCATGTAGCGCATCATGTCTGTCTCACTTCGGTATTTTCTGAATGTTGGATGCTCCATAAATCCTGAGACTCTGGCAAGACTTTTCGGAAGGGCCTCCGTAACTTGAGAGTAAGAATCTGGCACATCTAAACCTTTCGCCTTAGCAAAAAGAGATAATAAAGAATCTAAATCGGAATTCGTCATCACCTCATTCATTGATACTAGAATTCCTTTATCTGAATAGCCAACATTAATACAGGCTTCTTGACTCAAACCTTGAATTAGTGCCTTAAAATCATCGTTGGCATCAATATGTAAAGTGTCAAAAAAAGTTTTGTTCAATACTACATACCCCAGCCTTTGCAAGACTGAACTAAATTTCAATGCATGACTATGAATGCGCAGGGCTATCTTTCTCAGGCCTTCAGGGCCATGATAGACTCCGTACATTCCAGCCATTATCGCCAATAAAACTTGAGACGTGCAAATATTAGAAGTCGCACGATCTCTTTTGATATGTTGCTCCCTTGTCTGCAAAGCCATTCTCAAGGCGGGGTTTCCGTCTTTATCAATAGTTCGGCCGATAATGCGACCTGGCATAAATCGCTTAAATTGTTCTTTCGATGCAAAATAAGCTGCATGAGGGCCTCCAAAACCCATTGGAATCCCAAAGCGTTGAGTAGAGCCTAAAACAACATCAGCTCCCCATAAGCCTGGGGCTTCAAGAAGAGTAAGAGATAATAAATCTGCAGCTACCGCAACTTTAACATCCGCAATATTGCATTTTTTCGCAACTTTCTTATAGTCTATTATTGCTCCAGAGGAATTAGGATATTGCCAAAAAGCACCAAAATATTCTTCACTCGGTTCAAACTCATTTGCATCACCCCAAACAATTTCTACTCCCATAGGTTCGGAACGAGTTTTTAAGAGAGATTTTGTTTGAGAAAAAATATTCTCATCAACAAAGAATTTAATCGCATTATTTTTTTTCTGCTCCCTTGAACGAGAACCGAGCATCAGGCTCATTGCTTCCGCGGCAGCTGTGGCTTCGTCTAATAAAGAGGCATTTGCAATTTCCATTCCCGTGAGGTCAATTATCATTGTTTGATAATTTAAGAGACCTTCTAATCTACCTTGAGCAATTTCCGCTTGATACGGTGTGTAGGCAGTATACCATCCTGGATTTTCCAAAATATTACGTTGAATAACGGCAGGAGTGGCCGTAGGATAATAACCCTGGCCGATGTAGGAATTGAAAATCTCATTCTCCTTACCTAAGGAATACATATGATTTAAAAAATCAACCTCACTAATACCCTCAGAAATAGGCATTTCCTCTTTGAGACGAATTGAGCTTGGAACTGTTTCAAAAATCAAATCCTCAAGACTATCGGCACCAATGCGGTCCAACATTTTTTGTGAATCCTGGTTTTTTGAACCAATGTGTCGTTTTTCAAATTCCTTGGACATACTCTATTTGATGTTCTTTTTGTTTGGGACAAAATTACTTCTCATATAACCTAACTTGCACGACAAAAGTTTACGTTTATGAACTCTTTTTTAACTATTTCTGAAGCAAAGCATTTAGATGCCAGAGATTCACTGTATTCTCTCCGTGAAAAATTCCATGTCCCTAAATTGCAGAAAGAGGATTGCATCTACCTCACAGGTAATTCTCTTGGCCTTCAACCAAAAGGAGTAAAAGAAGCCATATTGCAGGAATTAAAAGATTGGGAAGAGTTGGGGGTTGATGGTCATTTTAAAGCAAAGAATCCGTGGATGCCCTACCATGAATACTTTAACGAGTCTCTTGCAAAATTAACAGGATCTTTAAAAACAGAAGTTGTAGCAATGGGTTCGTTAACTGCAAATTTACATTTTGCCCTAGCTAGCTTTTACCAACCAACAAAACAAAGGCCGATGATTCTTTGCGAAAAGAAAGCATTTCCTAGTGATCGTTATGCATTGGTTAGCCAACTTGAAATGAATGGATACAGCGAAAATGAACTAATCGAAGTTTCTGGATCAGATGAAACTGGAGTTCCAAATGATAATGAAATCATCAATGCCATATCAAAATACGGAGATCGCATATCTGTTCTATTAATTGGCGGAGTAAATTATTATACGGGAAGACTTTATGACATAGACAAAATAACCAAAGCAGCTAAGAAAAAAGGAATAAATGTTGGATGGGATCTAGCACATGCGATAGGAAACACCCCTCTAAATTTGCATGATTGGGATGTGGACTTTGCCGCCTGGTGCACATATAAATATTTAAATTCTGGACCAGGAAGTACCGCAGGTTTATTTGTTCATGAAAAACACCACAAAAGCAAATTAAATAAATTTGCGGGTTGGTGGGGCCATGATAAATCATCTCGATTTAAAATGGGAAAGAATTTTAATCCCATAAAGACGGCAGAATCGTGGCAAGTGAGCAATGCGCCTGTTCTGTCAATGGCTGCAATGAGAGCATCTCTAGATATTTTTGATATCGTTGAATTCAAATTATTACGAGAAAAATCTCTGGTTTTAAGTAAAGCCTTGATGGATATGTTAGATCATCTCAAGTTAGAAACAGGAGAAAATATTGAAATTATAACACCACGCGAAGACAATAAAAGAGGGGGTCAAGTTTCAGTCAAATTTGCAAACCGCGACCACTTTTTCTTTGAACAAATAACCAAAAATGGGGTTATTGCAGACTGGAGAGAGCCAGGAACTATAAGAATGGCAATCGCTCCACTATATAATAACTATCAGGATATATCCAGACTCGAAAAAGTCCTTTATGAATCTCTAAATCAATGAATAAGTTAACCATAGTTGGAGCAGGATTAGTTGGCTCCCTTTTAAGCCTTTTCCTATCTAAAAGAGGACATAAAGTAGAAATTTATGAGAGAAGGAAAGACCCAAGAAGACTAAAGAATTCAGAAGGAAGATCTATAAATTTAGCATTAAGTGAAAGAGGCTGGGCTGCATTAAAAAAAGTTGGTATTTCTGAAGAAGTAATGGAATCTGCAATACCCATGTACCGAAGAGTAATGCACAGTATTGATGGTAAACTTAGCTTTCAAAATTATGGAAAAAATGGCCAAGCAATTTATTCGGTTTCGAGAGGAGGATTGAACAAAATTTTAATAGAAAAAGCTGAATCTAATCCAAATATTAAAATCAATTTCAATCACAAATGTATTTCTGCTGATATTGAGGCAGGATCTGTCACTTTTGATAACGGCTTAAGGGAAATTGAGGTAAATAATGATGCGGTATTCGGAACAGATGGAGCCTTTTCTAAAATTAGGATGGCATTTCAACGTAGAGATGGTTTTTCCTACTCCCAAGATTACATAGATCACGGATATAAAGAACTTAATATTCCACCAGACGCTCTAGGTAATTTTAAAATGGAAAAGGAAGCTCTTCACATATGGCCAAGAGGAGGATATATGCTAATTGCCTTGCCAAATCCAGATGGAAGCTTCACATGCACATTATTTTTCCCACTAAAAGGAGAGCTAAGCTTCGAGACATTAGATTCATCCTTCAAGGCCCGGAAATTTATGAATGATATATTTCCAGACGCTCTGAATTTAATGGAAGACTTTGAAAATCAATGGGAATCTAACCCAACATCCAGCCTAGTAATTATAAAATGTAAGCCATGGAATGTAAAAGGGAAATCAATGCTCTTGGGCGATGCGTCGCATGCCATAGTTCCTTTTTATGGCCAAGGAATGAATTCTGGATTTGAAGACTGTAGTGTTTTTGATGAGATTCTTGAAAAATCAGAAAATTTAAATGAAGCTTTTGAGTCATTTAGCAACACCCGTAAGCCAGACGCTGATGCAATTTCAGATCTAGCAATGCACAATTTTATTGAGATGAGAGATCATACCGGGCAGCCAGATTTTTTATTGAGAAAAAAAATAGAAAATCGATTCAGTGAATTGTATCCTGATAAATGGATTCCTTTATATTCTCAGGTTACGTTTTCGCATATACCATATTCAAAGGCTCTTGCAACGGGTAAAAAACAAGAGAAGATTATGGAAAAAATAATGGCAATGCCTGACATTGAAAAAACTTGGAATAACGCAGAGGTTTATGAGAGTATTTTAAAATATTTAGACTAAATTTTTCTGCAATTATTTAGCTAATGCGTTGCGCATTTGTTTAAAAAGGTTACTGCGAAAAACATAATTAACTACAGCTTTTTCATCTGTGGTAAGTACATCTTCTTTTTTACCTTCCCATGTCTTCTTACCTTCTTGAAGAAGTACGACATGATCACCAATTTCAAGCACAGAATTCATATCGTGAGTATTTAATATGGTAGTCATTCCAAATTCGTGAGTAATATCGTGGATAAGTTTATCAATTACAATTGCTGTTTCCGGATCTAATCCTGAATTCGGCTCGTCACAAAACAAATATTTTGGGTTTAATACTATGGCCCTGGCAATTGCTACTCTTTTTTGCATACCACCTGAAAGCTCTGAAGGCATTTTAACAAAAGCATCATCTGGTATTCTAACACGATTAAGGCAAAATTTAATTCTATCAGACTTTTCTTCTAAGGTCATCTTGGAGAAAAAATTGAGAGGTAAGCCTACATTTTCTTCGATACTCAGACTATTAAACAAAGCAGAGCCTTGAAAAACCATTCCCATTTCTTGACGTAGTTTTTTTGTCTCATTTTTATTTAAATCCCCTAGTATACGTCCATCATATTCAACTGTTCCTGAATCAACGGAATGAAGGCCCAAAACAGATTTTAGGAAAACTGTTTTTCCGCTCCCACTGAGACCAATAATTAAATTACATTTCCCAGGATAGAGTTCAACATCAATACCTCTGAGTACATGCTCATTTCCAAATGATTTTTTAATTCCTTTAACTCGTATCATTACAATATTATATCGGTTAATATGTAATTGAATAAAATGATCGTAAAGGACATAGCAACAACAGATTTAGTACTCGCCTTTCCAACTTCAACTGCCCCACCCTCTACCTTATAGCCAAAAAAAGCCGAAACAGTTGCGATAATGAAAGCAAATACAAATGTTTTAATTAATGAATAACTGACATAATGTGGAAAGAACTCCATAAAATAACCAGACAGGTATACCTCTGTATTGACAAGATTCAATAAATCACCTGCTAAATAACCTCCTACAAGGCCCAATAACATTCCAAAAATTACCAAAATTGGATTGAATAGTAAACAGGCTGCTATCTTTGGCAAAACTAGATATGATGCAGGGTTGATTCCCATAACTCGCAGCGCATCCATCTGTTCAGTGACTCTCATTGTTCCCAAAGTGGATGCAATGTTAGATCCAACTTTTCCCGCTAAAATCAAACTAACAATTGTTGGAGCAAACTCTAAAACAATAGCCTCCCTAACTGCTATCGCAATATAACTGTCAGCTAAAAAGGGGTTATCCAGATTCATGGCAGTTTGAATAAGAACTACTGCACCCATAAATAAGGATATAAAACAAACCAGCGCAATAGAACTGAAACCTAATAGATCAACTTCACGCAAAAAAGAGCGATAATATTCTCTCCAATGCTCAGGACGTCTAAACACATCTGCTAAAAAAAGAAAATAGGCGCCCAATCCTTCAAAAAAGCGATAAATCATACACCAAAAATAGGTTAAATTCGGGGTGTCATGGATGTAAAAAAAAATAGGATGAGATTAATAGTGCTCGTAGCTGTGCTTTTATCAATGTTTTCTTGCAGAAGCGCAAGAGACTGCGATTGTCCAAACTTTAGCCTTGAAGTTAAAAAATCAACTGAGTCATATAGCCATATTCATGCATAATTGGCAAATCATCGAGCCATATGTGCCAGAAACTTCATACGGTATTTTAAAAAATATTGTAGATAGTTACAGTGGGAATATTAAATTATCACGGCCACGAAAATCAAAATGGGGTGATTTTCGTTGGAATAAAAACGGAATAACATCAATAAGTATTAATAACGACTTAAATAAATACGCATTTTTAATCACCCTTCTTCATGAGATGGCTCATGCACAAGTTTATAAATGGGACAACCCAAAAGCAAAAGCACATGGTAAAGAGTGGAAGAGCCGATTTAATAATTTACTGTTACCATTTATTAATGCTAAAATATTTAATCATGAAGTTAGTCAAGCTTTAAAAAATCAGTTGCACTCTCTGAAAGCAACTTGCGGGGCTAATCCCGATCTCTTAAAGGCACTAAAGCCAGAAATAAAATCCAATTTAACATTAGAAAAACTGCCATTTGGAAGTCATTTTGAGACAAGTATTGGAAAAAGATATAGACTTGGGTCAAAGCGACGAACGCGTTATGAATGTATTGAGTTAAAAAGCGGGCTTATCTTTGCTGTTCATCCATTAACAGAGGTAAAGCTATTAAAAACCGTATGAATCACATTTTATCTAATAAAAATTTCAATATTGCCCTATTGGGTGGTGGCCAATTGGGTAAAATGTTTTTAGCAGAGGCTCGAAGATTAGACATATCTATTGACGTATTGGACCCTAGTGCCGACGCTCCAGCCCGATTAGGAGCAAATCATTTTCTTCAAGGGGACTTTAAAGATTTTGAGACAGTCTTAAAATTCTGCTCGGGTGCAAATGCTGTCGTTATTGAAATCGAAACCGTCAATGTTAATGCTCTCGAAGCACTGGAAAAAAAAGGTATTCCTTGCTTTCCACCTAGTCGTGTTTTAAGAATAATTCAAAATAAAACAAGGCAAAAGACTTTTTTTAAAAATGCAAATATTGCGTCTTCTCCTTTTGCTATTTATGAAAATTTAAAATCATTAAAACATTCTATTTCCAATGGGAACCAACTTTTCCCATTTGTTTGGAAAATTAGTGAGGGAGGATATGACGGGTTTGGGGTTAAGATGATTGAAAATGAAAAAGACACCCTTGATCTCCCTGAAGGTGAATGTATAGCCGAATCTCTTGTGGATATTGAAAAAGAAATAGGAGTCGTTTTGGCTAGAGATAAAAATGGAGAAATAAGAGTGTTCCCTCCTGTTGAAATGGAATTTCATGACAATGCTAATCAAGTTGAATTTGTTATTTGCCCGAGTGATATTTCAGAAGAAATTTCTAATAAATGCGTAGACCTTGCTATTTCTGTAGCAGAGTCAATAGGCGCAAATGGATTATTAGCTGTAGAATTATTTATTTCAAAAAAAGGAGAAATATTCGTCAATGAATTAGCACCACGCCCTCATAACTCAGGACACCTTACAATTGAAGCCTGTAACGTTTCACAATTTGAACAATTACTAAGATGCTCTTGCGAACTACCTCTCGGTGAAATAGAACTTCTTACAAATGCAGCTATGGCTAATTTAGTAGGAGAACCAGGTCACCACGGATCAATAGAATTCATAGGACTTAATGCAGCTCTAAAAGTCCACCAAACAACCTTGCATTTGTACGGTAAATCGCAAACTAGACCGTTTAGGAAAATGGGTCATGTTACAGCAACTGGTAAAAGTATTTATGATGCTAAAGAAAGAGCTAAGGAGTTCAAATCTTTACTGAAAATTCAAAGTAGAGATCTATAAATAAAAACTTTAACTTTGCTCTATGGTAGGATTGATCATGGGTAGTAAGAGTGATTTGCCGGTTATGCAGGATGCAGCAAATCAACTAAAAGCACTTCAAGTGCCTTTCGAAATGGATATTATATCCGCACATCGCACACCTGATAAAATGTTAGATTATGCGAAAAATGCCGAAAAAAAAGGAATAAAAGTAATTATCGCTGGCGCTGGCGGAGCTGCTCATTTACCTGGAATGATAGCATCATCAACAGTTTTGCCTGTAATTGGCGTACCAGTAAAGTCAAGTAATTCAATAGATGGTTGGGATTCTATCTTAAGTATACTTCAAATGCCAAAAGGGGTTCCAGTTGCAACAGTTGCTCTCAACGGAGCAACAAATGCAGGAATTCTTGCTGCACAAATATTAGGAATTCAAGATATCAAATTGAGACAACGAATTGAAAATCACAAAAATGATATGAAAGAGGCCGTGAAGAATATGGCCGATTCTCTTTAAGTTAAAAGCACTATTTATGTCTTTAGAGAGCTTTTAAGCGTGTTACCAAAAACTCTTTCTTTCGATTAGCTACTGGAACTGTACTTTTATCTTCTAAGATAACATACCCACCATCGGCGGTGACATAGCGTTTTACGCTATCCATGTTTATCAGATGTGATTTATGTATTCGCTCAAAGTTATGAGGAGTTAGCAACCCTTCATACTCCTTTAGAGTTCTTGAGGCTAACATTTTATTCCCATCTCGAAGGAAAAACTGAGTGTAGTTACTAGTGCTTTCGCATCTAAGAATATCTTTTATTCGGACGACGTGAAGCCCTTCCGAACTTGAAATTATTAACTTTTTGTCACGATCATTTACATGATCTAAAAGAACGTCTAGCCTTGGTTTTGTATTTGAAGCTTTATCAAACTTTCTTATTGCTTTGACTAGTTCTTCGGGGTCAACAGGCTTCAAAAGATAATCTAATGCGGAAAATTTAATAGCTCGTAAAGCATAATTATCATGAGCAGTAACAAAAATAATTGCCCCACTCCACTGAACTTCTTCAGAGGAAATTCTATCTAATAAATCAAAACCTAATTCTCCAGAAAGATGTATATCAATAAATAAAATATCGGGTTTCTTTGATACTAAAATATCCCATGCCTCTCGGACTCCTGAAGCTTCAAAAATTGGGGAGACTTCTGGACAAAATAAATTTAATTTTTGCAACAAAGCTTTTCGGCTTTGTGACTCATCGTCAAGAATGAGAGCGTTAAATGACATGACTTAAAGTTACTCCGATAATTCCCAATTTCGTATCAGCGGTAACACAAGCGATACCCTCGTTCCCGCATCCATATCCTGCACATGAACATCATGGTTTAATCCAGACTCTAATCGCATGGCTTCAAGCCTTTTACCCAATATTTTGTTTGCAGCACTGCGTTTCTCTCCTTCATCGCCTGATTTATTAATCCGTGAAGCCTTTCTTCCTACTCCATTGTCATCAACTTGAATCAATAAAGTTTCAGGCAATTGAGGATGGCTCATGAATGACATTCTGAGAAGGCCGTCATTTCTTTTTTCCTTTAATAACGGCCTTAAACCGTGTAAAATAGCGTTTTCAACTAATGGTTGGATTAACATTGGGGGTATAGCTAGTTCCTTCACATCTAAATCTGAATCAAACTGAACGACACTTTGGAATCCATCGTTAAAGCGCATTTGCTCCAGTGATATATAGTTTTCTAAGGCTTCCCTCTCTTTTATTAAACTGACATAAGGCTGTTCAGCACTCTCTAGGGTATATCTCATTAATCTTGAGAATTTTTGAAGATACATGATAGCCTCTTTTGGCTGGCTATCAAGGATGTAGGCAGAAATTGATTCAAGAGCATTGAATGTGAAATGTGGATTCATTTGCAAGCGCAATGCCATACGTTCCAATTTAAGTTTTTCTTTTAACCACATTTTTTTCTCCTTTCTTCTTTTTCTTATGCTTGCAGCCGATAATAAAAGAACCATTGTCATAAAGCTCAAGGCAGTAATAAAATACTCAGGGCGTCTCCATGATGGATATTCAATTTTAACATTGTAAGAAACTGGTGAAATATAATCTTGATACGGCATTTCAGGTCTTACTTCAAGATTATGATCCCCAGGTCTTAAGCGGTCCAAAACTATTCGACGCCCGCCACCAATAGAGATCCATAGCCCTTTGTCAACCCTGTATTCTAAAAGGATTTCATCAGATAAGTTTTCAGCACCCCGAATACCCAACCGAATAACAATGGGCTCAATACCGTCAATTGCGCCTCTATTTACCTCTCTAATTAATAGTCCGGGGTTTAATGTTTTTTTAAGCTCGCATTTAACTGACTTAATAAATAAACCAAAAGTGCTAAAGCCAATAAAGTCGTGACCAAAGAAGATTTGTTTTTCGCTTTGAACAAATACAGAATCAATAAAAGACTGAAAATCCCATAATTCTTCATTTTCCAAATTTCTTTTCGCCAATTCACAACCTTGAGGTGTTGACATCATTATTCCAGCTTCACTAAATTGGACATCATATACCCATCCTTTTTTATAGAAATGATGCCAATCACCATCAACCCATTGCGCAGCTCCATATTCTCCAAATGATATAATTCCAACATCGGGTATATTTAAAATTCCTATGGAAATTCCACCTAAGGGAGATTTTATGTTTTCAAATGAGTTTTTCCCCAGTGAAAACAGACCAACAGAAGTATTTACCCAACACGAGTC
Organism: uncultured Flavobacteriales bacterium; assembly: GCA_938084135.1. Taxonomy (GTDB): domain Bacteria; phylum Bacteroidota; class Bacteroidia; order Flavobacteriales; family Schleiferiaceae; genus TMED14. Next base: position 17,935 of record CALKDS010000019.1, on the reverse strand, counting down.
TACCGAAATCGGGGCAATGGAATTTATCTTACCTATGTTGTAAGGTAAAGTTCTTAAATCATACCAGACCGATGGAGAATTGATCCGAATTAGAGCATTTTGCTCCGCCAACATGAGACCACCAGAACCTGTCAAACATCCCGTGGTAATTGTCTCTAAAAATAAACCTCCATGAGTGTATAATTTGGTACATCGACCATCGGATCCGATAAACCAAAGTCCACTCTCCCCATATACCCATGCAGCAGTACCATCTTTTGTCCTCGTGTAACTATTATAACCTTTTATATTTGGCTCCAAAACTTCCCAACCTGATTTTTCCCACTTTTCCAGCCCATTCTCAGTAATTGCAAGTAACTGGTCACCTAATGGGATTGAAGAAGAAACTGTTTTGTCGAGTATGTGAGTCCATAATCCAGAAATACTTTTGGACCAAAGCCCACTCTTTGAGGCAATTATTATCTCACCCCTTCGTTGAGAAATTTGATAGGCACCATCTAATCCGGGGACTGAATCTTGAAACCACTTCTCTGAATTTATTCCTCGATAATAAAGCTTAGAACTTGTAAGAGCATAAATACGACCCATACCAGTATTAATTACATCAACACAAGTTGCCATACTATCTGGGAAATTAGTGTCTTTACGTATCGACTTATTCTTTAGAACATATATACCGACACTTCCCAAAATAAACTCATCAGGACTAATGGAACTGATAGAAGTATAAAAAGAATTGGTCTTCTTATTGTAAGTATCAATAATTGGAGATAGTACTTCACCGTCATAATTAAATATGCCATTATTATTTGTTGTTATTAGAAAAACTCCAGAGGAGTCGATAACCATATCTGTAATGGATATATCCTTCAAATCTTCTACCTTTAATTGCTCAGCAACAACGGCATACTTGAGACTCTGAGCCTTTAGATCTCCTTGGCATAACCACAAAACAAAACAGATATAAAATAAGCTACTGAAAAGACTCTTACTTCTGTTTATAAATTCCGGCTTGCTCATGGATAGGTGGTTCAATACTTATTGATTCACAAATAAAGCATTTTTAATCTCAGAGTCAAAAAACAACAGGTCTATTGACGATTCAGAATCAAATAAATAATTTTTAAAATCAATTTTATTTTAAGTCCCATTGCTCCCAAAAATCAGGATAACTTTTACTTACTGTTTCTCTATCGTGAACAGATATTGCCTGCTTTAAACCTATTAAGGCCCAAAAAAAAGACATTCGATGATCTCCTAGACTTGAAACATTTAAAGTGTCATTTATAGGTTCCCAAGAAGAAGAATCAAAAGAAAAAGAATGATTACTCTCAATATCTCCGACCTCAATCCCCAGTAATAATAAAGCATCAATTAGAGCCTTAAAACGATCAGTTTCTTTATATGCAAGAGTTTCTAACCCGCTACAAGAAAATTTTATTTTACTTAAAATCGCTAAAGCTACAGCGACCTGAACAAGATCTGGACATGAAATAAAATTAAGATCTATAACATCAAAATCTCTTTGGTGACCTCTAACTAAAATACCCTCATCGATATTAGTCAATTTGAAACCAAAAAATTTAGCCCATTGAGCACAAATTACATCTCCTTGAATAGAAAGATCACTAAGCCCTTTCAATAGAATTTCTTCTTTTGTAATGCATGCCCTGGCTATCCATATCCATGAATTACTCCAATCATATTCTGGCGGCCAATTAAATGAATTCGTACAAATAAGTTTAGTCATTTCAACATAAGGAGTGCTTACCCCTTTTGAAATATTTTCAATTTCCAATTTGGAAGACATTAATGGCTCAATGAGAAGTAATGCACTTTCAAATTGTGAACTAATAGAAGAATCTATTTTTACTGATCCCCCTGTGAGCTTTTTTCCTATGATTCTCCAACTACCGTTAGATAATAGAGTTAAATCTGCACCTAAATCCATGAGCGCATTTATCAATGGATATATTGGCCTTGCCAAAAGTCGATCATCACCGGTAAGGATCTTGGTTACACCCTCTCGTGCAGACCAATATGCCAAGCCAAAACGGAAAACCGTACCCGCTGAGCCAATATCAACAAGTTCAATCTCTGATGACAAAAGATTATACATTGATTTAATATCATCCGACCAATTATCATTATAATTTGGGAGTAAATCCCCATGTATGGCGCATTTAATAAGATACCTATTTGCTATGCTTTTTGAAATAGGAAGTTCAACCTTGAGCATAGAGTGATTTTGCTTTTTGAATTTTCTCTTTTGAAACAACAGTTAATATTGCTCCCTTTCCCAATCCAGCCCAGAGTGAAAAATAAAAATCTTTAGAAAAAGAAGATCTCTTTTTATCAGCTATCATCCCTTTCAATATATCCATGTTTTTCAAGTCTAGCCTTGGCCACCATTTATCAATTAAGTTTTGAAGTAACTCAACAGGTTCACGGCCTATAGTTCCTTCTCCAAAAGCTATCTCAGACTCGATCCACAATCCAGCCGCAACAGCATCCCCGTGGGATATATTATGATCATCATAATATTCAATTGCATGAGCTATAGTATGACCCATATTAAGAGAAAATCTCTGATTACCTCTTTCGATATTATCTTTTTCTACTATATCAATTTTCACCTTTGCAGCTTTTGAGATCAAATCAATAAATTCACTTGTACTTGAGCAAGTAATGCAATCATTCCACAAGGATTTGCCAGACAACATAGCATGCTTTATTATTTCAGAAAAGCCAGAAATTAAATCTTTTTCATTCAAGGATTTTAAGAAATTTGGATAAATGTATACTCCTTGAGAGGATGAAAATGTACCGGAAAGATTTTTAAACTTATTAATATTCACTCCGTTTTTACCACCAATAGATGCATCGATCATAGAGAGTAATGATGTTGGAATAATTATATGTTCGATTCCCCTCATATAAGTCGATGATAAAAAACCTCCAATATCAGAGACAACACCACCCCCTAAACTTATCAGTAGACTTTTTCTGTCTGCCTGATTATCAAGAAGAGCAAGATGTAACTGTGATATGATTTCAAAAGATTTACTTGCTTCTCCAGGCTCAATTTCGATAATTGCTGCTTTACCAATATTTTTTAATTCACCTAAAAAAATGGGAAGACACATTTGATTGACATTTGAATCCGTTAAAACAATAATTTTTGTATAATTAATGCGATTAGTTTTTAACCACTCATCTAGAGATTCTAAACAAAATTCACCCTCTATTACGGGGCCAAAAAATGTATTCCATTTTGCCATGAAGTAAAGTTCGTTAATTCTTATGTGACAACTAAGAAAATTTCGTCAAGATTTAACTCCTACAAAATAGAAGTTAAAAAACGATTATTAGATTCAAATTATTGAACCCTTAGTGGTAAGGTATTATATTTGAAAAACTATAAAACCCATTTGTTTAATGCCTCTAAATTTTCGAGATACAAGTATAGCTTTTAAGGCTCAAAGCACAAGATCTCTTCAACGAAGCAAATGGATATTTTTTATCCTCTCAAAGTCATCTTTAGTAAGAATTGGGAAAGGGCTAACAATGGCTGCTTTTAGCTTGAGAATTCCTATAGATTACTTGATTCTTAAAACTGTATTCAAGCAATTTTGTGGGGGTCAAACTGTTTCTGATAGTAAGAATGTAATTTCTAAAAATTGGAAGTATCATGTGGCAAGCATACTTGACTACAGTGTTGAAGGTCAAATAGATGAATTAGGGTTTGACCAAACTCAAAAGTCAATTATTGAAACAATAGACTTGGCTAAAAATAATTCCGGAGTCCCTCTCGCTGTTTTTAAAGTAACTGGCCTTGTTAAAGCCTCCTTACTCCAAAAGGTGAGTTCTGGAATGAATCTGACTAAAAATGATTTAGCCTCTTGGCAAAAAGGTCTGGAGAGAATAGATGAAATCTTAGCACATGCATATTCTTTAGATGTGCCAATTATGATTGATGCGGAAGAGTCATGGATACAAAATGCCGTAGATGATATAGCCAGAAGAGGAATGGAACTATATAACAAAAAAGATGTGATCGTTTACAACACGATCCAGTGCTATAAAACTGGTCAGCTTTCTCTTTTGAAAAAAAATATTGATCAATCCATGAAAGCCGATTATCGATATGGCGTTAAACTTGTTCGTGGGGCATATATGGAAAAAGAAAATTCTAGGTCAAAAAAGCTGGGATATAAGTCACCAATTCAACCCTCAAAATATGATACTGATAAGGAATTTAATGAATGCATTAAATATGTACTTAAAATCATTGGTAGTCCAGCAAAAAAGAAAGGTATTGGTCTAATTATAGGAACACACAATGAAGAAAGTACCATTTTAGCAGCAAACACCTTAAAAAATCTCGGTTGGGAAAATAACAAAGCTCCCGTATGGTTTGCTCAATTATATGGCATGTCTGACAACATTAGTTTCAATCTTGCAAATAATGGTTATAAGACAGCAAAATATCTTCCTTTTGGTCCCATAAAAGAGGTTATTCCATATCTTTTTCGTCGAGCCGAAGAAAATACTTCCGTGGAAGGTCAAACGGGTAGAGAATTATCATTAATTAATCAAGAACTACTAAGAAGGCAGGAAAAGAAAATTTGATGTTTATTTTTTTTGCAACTTAATCAAAGCAACGGTATCAACTCTGCGTTCCCAAATTGCATTCCAATGAACGCCTTTATAGAATAATTCAATTGGATATTGCGAGTATTTGATTTCCTCACGTGTAACAACTTTACTTTTGCTAAAATCTATATTCCCTCTGATTAAAAAGGATTCAATAAATGATGAATCTTGACAGATTTCTTGATATTTCGAAGAATGAGAATCTAATTCTATAAGTTTAATTTTTTGATCATTTAAGTCGACTAAAACTCTATTATTGGGTAAATAAGTACATTGAAAGTCACGATCTTTAAATAAAAAAATAACTAATAAAATACCCAGACCCATTCCAATAGCATACCACCCCAAGCGACGAAGGAAATTCATAATAACAGATCTAATTCAGTGAATGGAATACCGAATGGCTCTGCTATTTCACGATGCGTAACAGTACCTTCATAAATATATACCCCCTCTCTCCAATATGGTCGCTTTTGAAGAGCATTTTTTATATCACCATCTTTACCGAGTTGCAAAATAAACGATGAGGTCAAATTATTTAATGCAAAAGATGCTGTTCTTGCTACTCTTGAGGCGATATTTGGAACAGAAAAATGAATGACACCTTTTTTTCTGTAAAGAGGGGATTCAAGGGATCTTACCTCGCTAGTTTCAAAACAACCACCATTATCAATACTAACATCTACTATTATAGAATTGGTCTTCATGCTAGAAACCATTTCCTCACTCACAACAATTAAATTTCGGCCATTTACCGGCCGCAATGCGCCAATTGCAACCTGACATTCGCTTAAAGCTTTAGACATGATTTGAGGCTGCAGTGTGCATGTAAAAACATCGTGCCCAATTTGTTCCCTGAGTCTTTGCATGCGGGTCATTGAGGAATCAAAAACTTTTATTTTAGCCCCCATTGCAACAGCAATACGAGCGGCAACCGTTCCAACCGTTCCAGCTCCCAAAATAACTACTTCTGCAGGTGGAACCCCGGTAACACCCCCTAAAGAATATCCTTGCCCACCTGAGAAAGAATTCAAACATTCCATAGCTATGGCAATAGATTGATTGCCTGCTATTTCAGACATGGATCTGACAAAAGGAGCACGACCATCTTCATCAAGAATTCTACCATAATTAAGTGCTGTTATGCCTTTATTTTTTAATGAATTAACAAAGTCATAATTAATAGAATTAATTTGAATTGCCGACAATAATATTTGATTTGAATCCAGCAGTTTCAATTCATCAGATGATGGTGCATTAACCTTAACAATTAATGGACAGCGAAATACATCATTTTTATCCGGTGTAATTAATCCCCCGGCTTCTGAATATTCTAGGTCAGTATAACGAGAAGAAATGCCAGCACCTTTTTCAACTAAAACTGTATGTCCTTGCTGAACCAATGAATGAATTCCTTCTGGAGTTAGTGCAACCCGATTCTCTGAAATATTAGATTCTACTGGTAATCCAATCGTTAAACTTTTTTGCTCAAGCGAAACCATTAAGCGTTCCTCCTGAGGCAAAAATCCCGGATTATTAATTTTCATTTTTCATATATTTCTAGTATCACTTTTCGAGAATTATTGGATTGTGCGACAATATTCAAACAGTTCGTGTTCTCAGGTAACAATTCAGATATTTTATCCGGCCACTCAATCCAACATGGGCGGCCGCTATCGAAATAATCCTCTAGTCCAATATCTTGAGCTTCTTCTAGATTAGATATTCGATAAAAGTCAAAATGAAAAATAGAACCACCAGGACTATCATACTCGTTTACAAGTGAGAAAGTTGGGCTTGAACCTGCGTCTTGAGAATTTATTGACCTAAGCCACTGTTTTATCGCAGTAGTCTTACCCGCTCCCATTTCGCCATAAACAGCAACTATTCCTTCAAGAGCCTTTTTATTGTCTATTGACCATTTTAGCCAATCAGCTTCAGAGCATATAATTGTTTCACTTATCACATGCTAAAGATAGCAAGTCATTCCACCTTATCGCGGCGTCAATTGGGCAAATGGAATTATTATTTCCTCCATACTTATTCCTCCATGTTGATAAGAGCCCTCAAATTTTCCAGCATACTGATTATATTGGTTAGGATAAACAAAATATCCACTCTCTGATGCAAAAACCGCCTTATCTCCAAGGACTATTGATGGCAACCCAATGCTTTTAGGGTCTACTGACAACCCTATGTCTTTGGAACTGAATTCCAAGCCTCGTCCTATTTTGTATCTCATATTTGCACTGATATTCTTAGGCCCTTTTATCGGAATGGGTTTCTTTGCTGAAATAGTACCATGATCAGTAGTTACAAATAAATCAAAGCCATCCGAGGCTACTGACTCAATCCATAATCTCAAAGGTGAATTTTTCCACCAACTATGAGTTAACGCTCTGAAACCGCTATCACTATTGGCAATATCTCTTACAATACTCTGATCTGTTTTAGCATGACTAATCATATCAATAAAGTTTACAACGACAACAACCAAGTCATCATTTTTCTTTGATGTCCATTGACGGACCCACTTTTGTTCTGAAGAGTGATTTGTGACTTTGGCGTAACTCCAATTTTCAATTTTTTCTTTTTCAGCCCATTCGCTGAGAAAAAAAGACTCATTAGCATTTCTCCCTCCATCTGCATCCATTAAATCAGGGACCCAATATTGTGGATATCTATTGGACAACTCTAAAGGCAATAATCCAGAGATTAAAGAATTTCTTGCATACTGGGTAGCAGTAGGCAAAATACTTGCGTATAACTCATCAGACTCTATTCGAAATGACTCATTAAAAAATGGTTGCAATTCCAACCATTGATCTAGCCGTAGGTTGTCAAAAATTAAAACAACTGACTTTTTCCCCGATTTTACATGAGGACTGACTTTATTTTGAAAAATTTGATGACTAAAATAACATGGCGAATCCGAAGAATTAAGCCAGAAAGAATAGTTCTCTGCCCAAAAACGAGAAAATATTCGATTCGCCTCTTCTTTTTGATGATCTAACATTGGTCTCATAGACTCAGCATCTGAACCTGATAGCTTCTTATCCCATTTAATCAATTCTTTGTAAACAGCTGTCCAGCTCGTCCAAGAATCAGCATCATTGATAGATTCGCTCAACTCTCTAAAACCGCTTTGATAAGCAGAAATACTTCTATCTGAAACTAGTTGTTTTCTATCAAGCAATCTCATTAGAGAAGAAAGAATCTGACGAGGCTGAACAGGCTTTAATAAATAATCAGCTATGTCTTCACCTATAGCTTGTTCCATCAATCCTTCTTCTTCACTTTTTGTAACCATTATTATTGCCAGGCTAGGCCTCAAAATCTTTATATCTGGTAATATATCGAGTCCAGATTGGCCTGGCATATGCTCATCTAATAATACGGCATCTACTATATTCTCGCCTAAAATAGATAATGCATCTGATCCATTTGTAGCCGTTAGGACTTGAAATCCTTTGCTCTCAAGAAAAATAATATGAGGCTTTAAGTTCTCAACCTCATCATCTACCCAAAGAATTCGTGTGTTGTCCATATTGATTTAGTTAATTTTACCGTTAATTAAACATAATTTACCTGACATCCAAATGTCCCAAAGCGAGGAGACCAACAAGTTTAAACTTTTCAACGATCCAATATATGGTTTCATTGCTATTCCATCCGAATTAATTTTTGATTTAATAGAACACCCTTTTTTTCAAAGATTAAGACGAATTGGACAACTTGGACTGAGCTCGCTTGTATACCCTGGGGCTTATCATACCAGATTCCATCACGCTTTAGGAGCAATGCATTTAACTCAAAAGGCTATTTCTGTTTTACAAAGTAAAGGCCATAATATTTCAAAATCAGAATCAGAATCTGTTCAGGTTGCAATCTTACTTCATGACATTGGTCATGGGCCATTTTCCCATGCCCTAGAGCATACTCTGATTGATGATATCACACATGAATCACTATCGCTGATGTTAATGCAACGACTAAATAATGAAATGAAGGGAAAGCTGACTGAAGCAATTCAAATATTCACGAATAAGCACCCTAAAAGATTCCTATACCAATTAGTCAGCTCCCAATTAGATATGGATAGACTAGATTATCTAAAACGAGATGCGTTTTATACAGGAGTTGTGGAAGGATCAATAAATTCTGAACGACTAATTTCTATGCTAAACATTGCTAATGGAGAATTGGTCCTGGATAATAAAGGAGTTAGCTCAGTCCAGAAATTCTTAGTGAGCCGCAGCTTAATGTATTGGCAGGTATATATGCACAAGGCAGTTTTGTGTGCAGAAAACATGCTTGTTAAATTACTCTCAAGAGCTCATGAAATAGCTCAAATTGATGAGACTATGTTTGGGGGTAAAGAACTTCTATTTTTTCTGATAAATAGACCTAGTAAAAAGGAATTTGAATCAAACCCGAATATTCTTAACTTATTTACTCAATTAGATGATTCTGATATTTTAGCAGCAATGAAACAATGGAGGAACCATAAAGACTTCATTTTAAGCGATTTAAGCTCAAGATTATTAGATAGAAAATTATTTCAAATAAAATTTTTACCTGAAAAAATCAACTCAGATAAACGAAATTATCTAGAGAAAAGCATCTCAGACTCAATGGGAATAACTTTAATTGATTCCAGATATTTCATTCTTGAGGGAACTGCAAGCAATTCTACATATGTATCAAACAAAGAAGAAATAAAAATTCTGAATAGAGAAGGGAATGTTATTCCTTTATCTGCTGCATCAGAAATTCTTCCTTTAAGCGTTTATAGTCATACACTTACAAGGCCTTTTGTGTGTTGGCCAAAAGAAATAAAATGGACAGATTAACAGCAACTCCAATTAAATCAGTAAATGTCTCAATATTAGCAAAAGCTATTGGTGCAGAATATTTGGGCGATGATATTGAAATAACATCCTTTTGCACGCTATCTCCAGGAGAGCCAGGAGGAATTACTTTTCTTGCTAATGGTTCATATTCAAAAAAATTAAAAGACACAAAGGCATCAGTTGTCATTATCAGCCAAAAACAAGATTGTCCTGAAAATTTTAATTCTATTTGCTTACGAGTGGATAACCCGTACAGTGCTTGGGGAAAGTTACTTTTAAAATTCGGAGAAAAAGTATTCTGGTCGAATGAAGCCATTTCAAAAAGTGCCTCAATACATGAAACAGCTAAGATTGCACCTGGAGTGATAATTGGAGCAAATTCAATTATCGGTAAAAATGTGATTATCCATCCTAATGTCACGATATATCCAAATTCAAAAATTGGAGACAATTCCATACTCCATTCTGGTGTAATTATTGGCGCAGACGGATTTGGATTTGCGCTGCCGCAATTACCTGAAACATCACTTCAAAAAATATCACATATTGGCCATGTAATCATAAACGAAAATGTAGAAATTGGTGCAAACTCATGCATTGACAGAGCAGTTGTTGGTGCAACGCTAATAGGAGCAGGCACAAAACTTGATAATCTATGTCAAATCGGACATAATGTTCAAATAGGAGTTGGCTGTGTGCTAGCGGGCCAGGTGGGAATTGCAGGGTCTTGTGTTATTGGAAACCATGTTCAAATTGGTGGACAAGTAGGAATTGCTGGACATATAGAAATTGGTGACTTTGTAAGAATAGGTGCAAAAAGTGGAGTTCATAAAAACGTCGAAAAAGGAAAAACAATCATGGGAAGTCCTGCCATTGATGCTTCAAAATTTCGTCGCAAATTTGCAGCCTCAAATATGAAAAGTAAAAGGTGAATAACTGCGCATTATCTAAATCTTTTAAGGTATCTGGCAAAGGAATACATACTGGTGTTGAGACCACCGTAACAGTACACCCCGGAGAAACAGGACATGGGTATACTCTAAAAAGACTAGACTTACCTAATTCTGATATTCTAAAAATAAGCCCCAAAGTTGTTAGTGATACAGAACGTCGAACGACACTTTCCAATGGTAGCACAACTGCTCATACTGCTGAGCATTTGCTTTCTGCTCTTTATGGTTCTCATATTTATGATGCCCACATTGAGTTATCCAACAGCGAAATTCCAATTTTAGATGGAAGCTCTTTACCCTGGATGAAGGCTATAAATACTGCAGGAAAAATTCAAGCAAAAAATCTGATGTTTGGATTAAAAATAAAGCGAAAAATTCGAGTTGAAGATGAATTAACAGGAGCATGGGCTGAGGCTATCCCGTCTTTGAGTCCAAAATTTCATGTCGAACTTAGTCATGATGAACAAGCCATTGGGTCCTCAAAGGCTAGTTTCCTCTATGAAGATGATTACGAGACCAAAGTTTCATATGCCAGAACATTTACACTTGCTTCACATTTAACTCCGCTTTTACATCGAGGCCTTCTCAAAGGAGCCAACCCTGGAGCAGGAATAATTGTCATTGATAAGGTCATGAAAGATCAAGAATGGAAAGGTTTGGAAGATTTTGTTGGCATTCCTCTGGAGCGAAGAGATGATGTAGGAGCATTGCCGTTGACATCTTATAGATCAAAAAATGAACCCGCAACTCATAAATTATTAGACCTGATAGGAGATATAGCACTTATAGGGCAGCCTATAATGGCTGAGATTCGTACATTTAAACCCGGACACAAAATAAATACATTGTTAGCACAAAAAATCATGAAAGAAGCTGTTAAAAATAAGAAAATACCCACCTACAGTTTAGATTCGACTCCAATTATGGACGTGACCAAAATAATGTCAATTATACCTCATCGACCTCCATTTCTATTAGTTGATAAGGTCGTTGCATTATCTGAGACTGACATTATTGGGGTAAAAGCGATAACTATGAATGAACCTTTTTTTGCAGGACATTTTCCGGGATCCCCTGTAATGCCGGGAGTACTCCAGTTGGAAGCAATGGCTCAAGTAGGTGGAATTCTAGCATTAAGCACAGTTCAAGACCCAGAAAACTACCTCACCTATTTCTTAAAAATGGATGAAGTAAAATTCAAGGCAAAGGTTGTTCCTGGAGATACACTTATTTTCCATCTCGAGCTCACTGCCCCTATTCGAAGAGGAATAGTTCAAATGAAAGGAAGGGCATATGTTGGTGAAAAATTAGTTTCTGAAGGATTTTTTACAGCACTAATAACAAAAGAAAAATAGTTGACGTGATTTCAAATCTAGCATCTGTTCATCCTGAGGCAAAATTAGCGGGAAATATAACTGTAGATCCGTTTGCAGTTATTGAAGCTGACGTTGAAATTGGAGAAGGGTCCATAATCTCTAGTCATGCATGTATATTATCCGGTACCCGTCTAGGGAAAAACTGCAGAGTATTTCAGGGAGCAGTGGTCGGAGGAATCCCGCAAGATCTAAAGTTTGATGGAGAGGAGAGTCTTGTTGTAATTGGAGATAATACCACAATCCGAGAGAATGCGACCATCAATCGTGGAACCAAAGCATTTGGAAAAACGATTATTGGCAGAGAATGTCTCATTATGGCCAATGTCCATATTGCCCATGACTGTATAATTTCTGATCATGTAATTCTGGTCAATAATGTCGCTCTTGCAGGACATGTAGAAATCGGAGATTGGTCGATTATTGGCGGTTTATCAGCTATACACCAGTTCGTAAAAGTCGGTCCCCATGTGATGGTTGGAGGTGGCTCTTTGGTAAGAAAAGATATTCCTCCATTTATAACAGTAGCAAGAGAGCCATTATCCTATGAGGGAGTGAATGTTTTGGGCCTCAGGCGAAGAGGATATAAAAACGCAAGGATTGAAGAGATTCACCATACGTATCGATTAGTTTATCAAAGTGGATTGAATACTACTCAAGCTATTAGTCAAATCGAAATTGAAGTAAATGAGAGTCCTGAAAGAACAGACATTTTAAAATTTCTACTTGCCTCTGACCGCGGTATTGTTAAGAATCTTTAACAATGGCGCTAGAATTAATAAGTTTAAGCAAGTTATTTGGGACAAAAGAAGTTATTCCTGAATGGAATGTAAAATGGGAATCTGATTCCCGCATTGGAATATTTGGCAATAATGGATCAGGGAAAAGCACTTTTTTGAAATTGCTATCTGGACAATTATCACCTAGCTCAGGGAAAATCATGATATCTGGCATTACAGAAGAAAATTTATCACAAAAAAGTAGTTATTGTGGTCCAGATCTAAACTTATTTAAAAAATTTACTATCAAAGAGCACTTTAATTATCATAATTCATTAAAGCCCTTGCGGCCGGGTAATTCAATCCATGAGATAGGCATTGCTTCAAATGACTTAAATAAACCGTTAGGCTCATTTTCCAGTGGAATGAAACAGCGAGTAAAATTAGCGTTAAGTATTTTCAGTAATTCTCCTCTGCTTCTTTTAGATGAGCCAACAAGTCATTTAGACACGGAAGGCATAAAGTGGTATCAAGAATGTCTTTCCTCGAATTTATCCCCATCAACCGAATTTAATGATCGCATTCTGATTGTAGCATCAAATCATAGACAGGAAGAAACATATAACTGCACTTCCTATTATCTGCCTTCGGGAAAGACCTTTGTACCTTAGTAAAAACAATTACTATTAATTATGGCTTCTACGTCAGATATCAAAAATGGACTGTGTATTCACTTTAATCATGCTCCATATCAAATTATAGAGTTCTTGCACGTTAAGCCCGGTAAAGGAGCAGCATTCGTTAGAACTAAACTTCGCAACTTAAACGATGGAAGAGTATTAGAACATACCTTTCCCAGTGGAGCTAAGCTTGAAGACATAAATATTGAGTATCGAACTTATCAATTTTTATATAATGATCCCAATGGCTATCATTTCATGAATGTTGAGACATACGAGCAATTTGAAATGCCTAAAGAAGTTATAAATGCTCCAGACTTTTTAAAAGATGGAATGGAGTGCATGGTTTTATTTCATGCTGATGAAGATCGAGCTCTTAGAGTAGAGCTCCCCAGCACTGTTATTTTAGAAATAAAATATACGGAACCAGGAATGAAAGGAAATACTGCCACAAACACATTAAAACTAGCTACGCTAGAAACGGGAACTGAAATTAGAGTGCCGTTATTTATTGAAATAGGAGAAAAAATAGTAGTTCATACAGCAGATGGCACTTATAAAGAAAGAGCCAAGTAAATAAACAACTTTCGAATTAAATCATAACACCTATAATATGGGTGTTTTTTTGCTTTAAACAAAAAAACCGCCCTGTCTCCAGGGCGGTTTATTGCTTAACTTTTCAAATATTAATTGACGTCCCAGAATACCTTATCAGTATCTGCGTCGCTTCCGCCATTGGCAGCTTCAACATTTGTAGTATTTAATGAATACTCATCAACACCATAGCTCATACGGTTTGGAACAGGTCGCTGAGCAACATCTGCGATATTCAAAGTAGGATGGTCATATGTACGAATAGTATTGTATGCTTCATTACCTCTCATATACATAGCAAGCCATTTTTGAACACCAATACGCTCTTTCCATACTGTAGGATCCCATGCTACAGTAGTTTGAGCCAAATATGTAGCAGCCTCTGCACTTGAAACACCCCATTGGGCCATAGATGCATTAACTCCATTCGCATAGTGCTCTCCTGCCGTTCCAACGACATTCCAACCTCTCTGAGCTGCATCCGCTAGCAAAAAACTAACTTCTGAAAAACTCAAAAAGTGTGCTGCCAATGTAGGAACTTCAACAGCGTCACCAGGTTGAGAATGAGTATTGTAAGCCGAGTTCTGGCCGTAAACACCGCCCATTAGATCACCTACTGAATCAAGGTTTCGGAAATAAACCCCTCTTCGTGGATCTACAAGACCATTCATAATACCTGCAATGGTATTCGATGCACAGAAGTCTGTACGACCTGACTGCACCAAATCATCCCATAAAGGATTGGTATGAGGAGGTGATGAAGTATAACTCATAGAAGCGTTGTCAGCACTAGAAGTGAACACGCCAGCACCAGCAGCAGTTTCAGCAACTGTTTGAGCAGTAGCATCAACATCTGCAGCGCGCACAGCAAGCTTCAGAGCTAGTGATGCTGCGAACTTTTTCCATGCATTCGCATCTCCACCATAGACTAGGTCAAAGGAACCTAAACCGTTATCGCCAGCTAAAGTGCTATGCGCAGTAAGAATTCTAGCAACTAAATCCGTATAGATTCCGGCAGCGGCATCATACTTTGGAGTAACATCATCGCCAAGTGCCTCAGAATAAGGAACATCATTATGAATATCAACTAAAACATGATAAGTGTAGACCTGTAAAAGATCTGCAATTGCCAATTGATTTGCCTTGATCTGCGGCTGGAGACCAGCATCAGCCTCAATCAATCCCTTCGCATCTTGTAAATCTCTGAGAACGTTGGCATATAACTCATCAAAAGTATTACCATTCACATCACGTTGATTGTACATATAATTGGATTCATCCGTATAAGTTGTTTGAGTCCAGTGTTGAGACCACAACGTAAAGTTGTTGAGGTTTACATTGACAGAAGCTAAGTAGTCCGATAGGTCCACAGTAGCATTCGCAATGAGAGTACCAGCAGGTACTTGAACCGGAGCTTTTGAATTCTCATTCAAACTCGAAAGGTCACTAGTACAAGAGGCAATAAGCAGTGCAGCACTTGCTGCAGTAAATAATTTTTTCATGCTTCTTATTTATTAAAATTTCAAATTAACTTTTACGCCAACCTCGCGAACTGCAGGATAAGCACCAGACTGATTACCCTGTATGTTTCCAGCAGATAAACCTGCTTCAGGATCAGAATATGGATTTGCTTTCCAAAGGATAGCCAAATTGCGACCTACCAATGAAATATCTAATCCCTTAATACCAGTTTGTCCTAAAAGATCAGAGGGAACGCTGTATTGCAAAGCAACTTCACGAAGCTTAATGTATGAAGCATCCCAAACGTGATATTCACCAACACCTCTTGAGTATCCAAGAACATTGCTGTAAAAACTCATATCACCATAAAGGGCATCACCGTTAGCATCTACATCAACAGTATTACCGCTGTAGTCATTGTTGCCGTCGGCATCAACAGAGCCATCCCAATAAGAAACACCTGTCATCTTTAATCCTCCAGCTTCACCATTGCCATGCCTATATGCTGGGTCATAGATAGAGTTACGAATAGGATTTCCATCAGCATTATCTCCAGCAGTTAGGTCATAAACACCAGTTGCATAACCATAATATGTATCCAATGAGAAGAAACTTCCACCCCATTGCATATCTAATAAAGCGCTCGCTGTCCAATTCTTGTAACGGAAAGAGTTATTCAGTCCACCATACCAATCAGGATTGATATCTCCTAAGACATCTTTCTCACCTCGCAAGTATCTAACACCGCCTCCGCGACCTCTAGAATAGGTAACGTTGTCATAGACAATTGGGCGACCTTCAGCATCTCTCTCGTGAGAAGTACCGTAGATAACTCCATAAGCCTGTCCCGGACGAGCTTCAATGGTTATACCACCTTGAACCCCAGCAAGCTGTAAATTCTCAGCACCTTCGAATAAAGAAACAACCTGGCTTCTATTTCGTGTATAGTTTACGTTGATATTCCATTCGAAATCCTTTGTACGAACAGGAGTCAAATTAACAGAAGCCTCAATACCAGCATTGTTAATTACACCCGCGTTCACATACTTGAAGATAGAACCTGTAGTAGATGAAACTCTTGCAGGCATAATCTGGTTAGATGAAGTTTGGTCATAATATGAAAGATCAAAACCAACACGATTATCAAACAACATCATTTCCAAACCTAATTCAGTAGATGTGGTGCTCTCAGGTAAAAGACTAGCATTTGCATTGGTACTTGGAGCAGATGCTAAATTTGCACTTCCAAAGGGAGTACCCATATTGTAAGCATTTGCTAAAGCCTGTGCTGGAGCATCAGCACCAACCTGAGCATAATTAGCTCTGAATTTACCAAAGTTAATTGCATCCGCATCTAACAATTCAGAGAATACTAAAGAAACAGTAGCTGAAGGATAGAAGAATGAATTATTAGCCGAAGGAAGTGTGGAAGAAACGTCTTGACGTCCAGTTAAATCGACATACAAATAATCTTTATAGCCTAAAGAAGCACGTGCAAATAAACCATTTACTCCCACTTGATAAGCATTTTCACTAGGTGCTGCTGGAGCATTAGTAGAATTGCTTAACGCATAGACTCCAGGGACTACAAGTCCACCGTTAGTTCCTGCAGAGATAGATGATACTGCGTTACGACGAACATTAGATCCTAAGTTTCCGTTGAAGGAAAAGTCTCCAAAATTCTTATTTGCAGTCAATACTAAATCGATATTCGTTTCAGATACAGATCGGTTTCTTCTAATATAACCTGGAACATCAACACCACCAACTGCTTGGCGCTCTTCTTCAATTGCAGAGTAAGTATCTACAGAGGCACGTCCCATGAAATCTAACCAATCATTAATTTTATAATTAGTCATAATGTTTCCCATGATACGATCACGAGAGTCATTAGAGTAATTTTCGTAAGACATGAAATAAGGATTGTCAAAATAATGCGGTGCTGTAGGATTTGCTGCCCCGTAACCGTATGCATTCCATGATAAATTTTTTCCAGTTGCTTCATAAGCCGCTTTCTGCTCTTGCATATCTACTCCAACATTGTACCATTGACGGAAAGACTGATTTGGATTCTTATTAGAATAACCAGTTCCCATTCGTCCCTGAGCACTTTGATTGATGTAGCTTGCAGTTGTAGAAACTGTTAGACGATCACTCAAGTTTTGAGATCCACTAAAAGAAAAATTGTTTCTCTTTAAAGAAGAATTAGGAGAAATACCAGAAGTTCTGAATTGCGTTGCGCTAACTCTAAAAGTACCGTTTTCACTTCCTCCATCAACAGCTACTGAATTGTTAGTTGTCACTGCAGTCTCCCAGAATGTTGTTGGGTCATTTGCTCCAGCAACGTGGGCTTGTGATGTTTGGTATGTGCTTAATTCAGGGAAAAGTGAATTCCAACCATATTTTTGAAGGTTTGGATCAAATCTCATACCATAAGAGGCATCATCTCCAGTTGGATCAGCGATATCCATAACCCCATCACCATCTACATCATATTCAGTCATTTTTGCTTCAGTCCAAACTCCATTAATAGTATCAGGACCATAATAAGGACCATAACCTTGGCCATATTCATTCTGATATCTTACAAATGTTGAAGGATTAAAAGTTCCTACAGTGTATCCTGAACCGATAGAGATTCCAAGA
>CALKDS010000018.1 GCA_938084135.1 uncultured Flavobacteriales bacterium | reverse complement strand
TCAATTTGATGGAGGATTTAAGATCACCAAAGTTAAAGACCAATCAGGAAATGATTTAAAACATACAATCGTGAATACCATGATGCGCATTGATCTCACCTCTGTGCTTAAATCAGGCAATTCAATTAAATTTAATATTGTTTGGAATTACACTATAAATAACCGGATGGAAGGTGGTGGAAGAAGTGGTTATGAATACTTCGAAAAAGAAGATAATACTTTATATACCATCGCACAGTTTTTCCCAAGAATGGCGGTATATGGAGATGATGTGGGATGGCAACACAAGCAATTCCTTGGTCAAGGAGAATTCACTCTGCCATTTGGAAATTATAGAGTCTCTATTAATGTGCCGGAAGACCACATCGTCGCAGCAACTGGAGAACTAGTGAATGAATCTACCGTTCTCTCTTCAACCCAAAGAAAACGACTAGCTGAAGCGAGAAGAAACTACTCAGACCCTGTTATGATCGTTACGCAAGAAGAAGCTGAAATTGCTGAAAGACCAGAATCAAAGGAAAGTAATAATGGTCGAAAAACTTGGATTTTTAATGCAAAAAAAGTTCGTGACTTTGCTTTTGCTACATCTAGAAAGTTTATCTGGGATGTCATGGCTGTAAAAATTGGAGACAAAACCGTAACAGCTGAATCTTTCTACCCAAAAGAAGGGAATCCCCTGTGGGAGCAATACAGCACCAGAGTAGTCGCTCACAGCTTAATCTCCTATTCAAAGCATACTGTTGATTATACCTATCCTAGAGCAATTTCTGTTCATACAAATCAAATTGGAATGGAATATCCAATGATATGCTTTAACGGAGGACGACCTGACAAAGATGGAACATATAGCGAAGCAACTAAATATGGTATGATTGGTGTCATCATACATGAAGTGGGCCATAATTTTTTTCCCATGATTATTAATTCTGATGAACGTCAATGGACATGGATGGATGAGGGTCTGAACACTTTTGTTCAATATTTATGCGAGCAAGAGTGGGATATTAAATACCCTTCTCGCCGAGGTCCTGCCTATCAAATTGTTGACTACATGAGATCTCCAGCATTAAATATTGTACCGATAATGACAAATTCTGAGAGTATTCTTCAATTTGGAAATAATGCATATGCCAAACCGGCAACAGCTTTGAATATTTTAAGAGAAACAGTTTTGGGCAGAGAGCTATTTGATTATGCTTTCAAAACCTACTGTGAACGTTGGGCTTTTAAACATCCTGCACCTGCAGACCTATTCCGAACATTAGAGGATGCTTCAGGAATGGACTTAGATTGGTTCTGGAGGGGTTGGTTTTATAGCACAGAGTATGTAGACCTGAATTTGTCTAAAGTGCGCATTGCACAAGTCCCAACAATAGATCCTGATGAACTTGAGAATCAGCGCAGAACTAAGTTTGAAAAAGATAAAAAACGACATATTGGAAGAATACGAAATCAAAAAGAGCTTTCCCCAACCGTTGTTGACAGAGTAGCAGAAACAAATGACTTCTACAATAGCTATGATAGGTATAAGTTAAACTCCAGAGAACAAAATAAATTATCACGATTAAAAGGCAAAAGAGACGGTTATTTGCACGAACTAACAATAAGCAATGTTGGAGGACTTATCAGCCCAATAGTGTTAGGCTTTACCTTCAAGGATGGAACAAGATCCATTCTTCGATATCCTGCAGAAATATGGATTCAAAATGAAAAGAATTTTACCAAAACCGTGTATTTCCCAAAAAAAGCAATGAAAATAGAAATAGACCCGTTTCTAGAGCTTGCCGATTGCGATACTTATAATAATGTTTGGCCTCGACAAGTAGAGATTCACCTTGAAGCTCTACCTCAAAAGAATTCATGGGAAAATTACCGCAGTAATCCAATGAGAAACGCGCAATCAAATAATCCCGACTAATACTATGTTTAGACAAATTTCAAAAAACCCCATTTGCCTTTTTATTATTTTATTTATGAGTTGTCAAAACTCAAGTAATTCATCAAATGAAATTTCAGTTTCTAACACTGAGATAAATACTAAAGCCTCCTACAATAACGATATTCTAGGACAATATCTCAGAATTAAAGATGCCCTAATATCCAGTGATATGGGGAAGATAAATATTGCTGCAGAGAGTCTTTTAAAAGTATTGTGGGATGAAAACAAGGTGGGTATTCAAAATTTGAACCAATCAGATGAAGAGTCAGGAGATTTAAAAATAGATCAATTAAAAAAAATTACCCAAAATATTTTGAATGCTAATGATATCCAAATCAAAAGAAAGTCATTTTTTGAATTATCTCAAATCATTTATGATGCTTTACAGAATAAGAGCCTGAACTCCAATGTTAGTTCATTTATTTTTCTTCAGTATTGCCCTATGGCTTTCAATAATTCGGGAGGAGTCTGGCTTTCCTCAGAACATGAGATTTCAAATCCATATTTTGGAGATATGATGTTGACTTGTGGAGTTGTTCGTGACACGATCAGATTATTTTAAAGTATTGCTGATAACTTTCTGACTTAGCAATCAAAACAGACCCACAATGCGTACTGGGTTTTTTATTTTTACATCATGACAAAGGTAATTGCAATTGCAAACCAGAAGGGCGGTGTGGGCAAAACAACTACTGCAGTAAATCTAGCCTCGTCTCTTGTATTCCTGGAAAAACGTGTTTTACTTATCGATGCTGACCCACAAGCAAACGCTACTTCTGCTCTGGGTATCGATTTAGAAAATTCAAACTTTGGCCTATATCATTTACTAATTGGAAAAGTATCAGCTGAGGAGGCTACACACAAATCCAATCAAGAGAATCTTTGGATAATACCATCGCAGGTGGATTTAGTAGGAGCTGAGATTGAACTAGTAGATCAAGAAAAACGAGAATTTAAATTAAAACTTGCGTTGCAAAAGATTCATAACAAATATGATTATATAATTATTGATTGTGCGCCATCACTCGGCTTAATAAGCCTGAATGCCCTTACCGCCTCAACAAATGTTTTGATCCCTATTCAATGTGAATACTTTGCCCTTGAAGGCCTAGGGAAACTTTTAAATACCATCCGGAGTGTACAAGATTTGCAAAATCCGGACCTAGAGATTGAAGGAATGCTTTTAACAATGTATGACTCTAGATTACGATTAAGTAATCAAATAGTTGAAGAAGTTCGACAACATTTTCAAAAGCTTGTTTTTGATACTATCATAGCTAGAAATGTAAGACTCAGCGAAGCCCCTTCGTTCGGCGAGCCAATTCTCATATATGATGCAAATTCTAAAGGTGCTGACAACTATTTAAATCTTGCTCGAGAAATATTAACAAGGAACGTTAAAGAGTTTAGTCTGAACTAATTATGACCATGGGAAAATCATTCAAAACAATAATTTTTATTCTCTTTAATCTTTCCGTTTTGGCTCAAAACCAACCACTATATGTTGATGGGATTGTTGCTGCCATTGGGGATCAAATAATTTTACAATCTGATATAATCTTTCAAAAGCAAGCCTTATCTCAAGAAGGTAAGGTCTTATCAGACTGCGATATGCTGAAGGAAATTAGTCTTGAAAAACTGTTAATACATCATGCTGCTATTGACTCAGTTGAAGTAACAAATGAAGAGATTGATGAAAGTATAGATAGGAGAATCCAACAGCTTGTTGCTCAAATTGGATCTGAACGAAAGATGGAAGAATACTATAAAAAATCAATACTATTGATTAAAGAAGAGATGCGTCCATTAATGAAAAATCAGATGATTTCTCAGCGCATGCAAATGACTGTAGCAGAAAATATTCAAATAAGCCCTGTAGAAGTTGAGGAAGTGATCCAAGAAATGCCCTTGGATTCATTACCACTGATTGGTACGGAAGTTGAGTTAGCGCAAATCGTTATTGAGCCTGAGGTTAGCAAAGAAGCCTTAGCAGAAACTATTGAACGATTAAACACCCTGCGCGAAAGAATCTTGAGTGGTTCCTCCTTTTCAAGTATGGCAATTTTATACTCTGAGGATCCTGGAAGTAACCGTAATGGAGGAGAATATAAAGGTTTGAAGCGGGGTCAATTTGTTAAAGAATTTGAAGCTGTAGCTTTTAACTTAAGACCTGGAGAAGTTTCGAAACCGTTTAAAACTGATTACGGATATCATATCGTTCAACTACAAACTAAACGCGGAGAAGAATTAGACCTCAGGCATATCCTTATTAAACCTAAAGTTGAACAAGAAGATTTAGATAAAGCAAAAAAAATACTAGACTCTCTTCGTTTACAAATAATGAGTGGTGATAAATCTTTTGAGCAAGTAGCGAAAAAATATTCTTCTGATGACGAATCAAAACTAAATGGTGGAGTGATGATGAACCCGATGACTACAGATACCCGATGGAATTTGGAAGACCTGGATCGCAGTATTTTTTATGCCATCGAAAATATTGAAGTTGGGGAAATTTCACCTGCATCGTTAGTAAGGGAGCAAGATGGAAAAGAAATATTTAGAATTTTACAATTGCGCCAGCGGATAGCTCCCCACCGCGCAAGTCTTGAGCAAGATTTCTCATTGCTTAAAAGTTATGTTGAGAATCAAAAAAGGCAAGAAAAACTAATGGATTGGGTATCCCGAAAAAAGAACTCTACCTATATTTTTATTGCCCCAAAATATAGAGATTGTCAAATTCTTTAGAAATTTAGAAGTACTGTAAATAGGTTCTTATGAAATACGCATTAGTTACCGTTTTTTTCATAATATCTCATTGTGTTTTTAGTCAAGGTATATCGATAAATCATATCGATCCATTTATTGGGACAGGAGGTCATGGTCATACTCACCCTTCAGCTACATCTCCATTTGGAATGGTTCAGCTCGGACCAGACACAAGAAAAGAAGGTTGGGACGGATGCGGTGGATACCACTATACAGATACTACTCTTTATGGATTCAGTCATACGCATTTAAGTGGAACAGGAGTTAGTGACTATGCAGATATATTAATTCGTCCGATGTCAAACCAACAAGATTTGCGAGAAATTATTGGTTTTGACAAAACCAGTGAAGTTGCGCAAGCAGGATACTACAGTGTGAAAACCAATGATAATATCCTATGCGAAATGACCGCATCGGATCGCGTTGGGATTCATAGATACACTTTTCCAAAATCAGATGGTCGTTTATGGTTTTATCTCGACCTAGGATATCGGGATCAGACTTTAAAAGAAGCGGCTATATTAAACATAGAAAATAATATTAATGACGAAAGAACACTAGATATAATCAGAATATCAAGCAGTTGGGCAACTGAGCAGCACCTTTATGCCCAATTAAAATCTCTAAGTGCTGTTTGGGGATTAGAAAAAATAGAACCTTTGGGAAATGGAGCCTATGTAGTAGAATTTAAATGGGTTGATGAATCTACGGATGTGAGTAAAGTCACAGACATTAGTATTGAGCTAGCAGTGGGTCTTAGCGGAGTAAGTAGCGAGGGAGCTAAAAAAAACATTTCTCTATGGATTAGAAATCTTGAGAATATGAGTGCGAATACAGTCTCGATATTCGATCAAGTCAAAAAGACAGTTCAAAGTGACTGGCAGACTGAATTAAACAAAGCTCAAGTATACGGAGGAACAGAAAAACAGAAGCGGATATATGCATCTGCTTTATATCACGCATTCATTGTTCCTAATATTTGGAGCGATGTTGATGGTCAATTTCGGGGAATTGACAATCGTATTTATAAAGACACGCTTCATAAACATTATACCGTATTTTCTCTCTGGGACACCTATCGAACGGCTCATCCATTGTACCTTTTAACTCAACCAGATCGTGCAAAAGATTTTATGATCACTATGCTGGATCATTTTGATCAATCTGGGAGGCTACCTATATGGGAGCTCGCGGGTAATGAAACCAATTGTATGATCGGATACCATAGTGTGAGCGTTCTGGCAGATGCATTAGCCAAAGGGTTATCCATCGATTCAACACGAGCATTAAATGCAATGATAAAAACAGCTGAATCAAACGTTTACGGGATTCCTATATATAGAGAGAATGGATTTCTTAGTGTTCAAGATGAATCAGAGAGTGTATCAAAGACCCTAGAATACTCTTATGATGACGCTTGTATTTCATGGACAGCAGAACGTCTAGGGAAAGATTCGATTGCTTCTCATTTTTGGAAACGATCACAAGGATGGATATCTCTATTTGATCCTCAAACAGGGCTATTTAGACCTAGGGATAACGGATCTTTCCTTAATCGGTTCGACCCAAGAGAAGTAAATAACAATTTCACAGAAGCAAATGCATGGCAATATAGCTTTTCACCCATTCATGATTTGACTCAATGGAATAAAATGCTCAATGAAAATCATTTTCATTTAGAAAAACAACTCGATAATTTATTTACCCAAAATAGTATTATCGTGGGAAGACAGCAACCCGACGTCACCGGTCTCATCGGTCAATATGCTCATGGCAATGAACCCAGTCATCATATCGCATCACTTTATGCCTCTGGAAATAGTCCGGAAAAAGGACATCAAAGAATTAATGAAATCCTGAAGACCATGTATTCTGACAAACCAAATGGATATGAAGGAAACGAAGATTGCGGACAAATGAGTGCATGGTACATCATGAATTCATGGGGAATTTACCCGATGGTTCCCGGTGAAGCGCAATATACCCTGTCTGCTCCATTGTGGGATCGAGTTGAGCTCAAAGCGATAGAAACGAATTTATTCAAAAATGATATTGATAATTCTGCTATTTACCTGCATGGATATAGTCTCAACTCAAGAGATGAAATTATTCAAAAGTCCTATCTGACACATAAGGACCTGGAAAAAAGCAATAATATCGAATTTATTGTTGCAAGGAGTCCTTCTTCCGCCCAATTAGCTCCTTATGAAAACACACCCTTTAAAGTACATTCAGATGCAAGAATTAACCCCGCTCCTATTATCAATGCTCCAAGAGGATTTATTAAAAATTCTACAGTAATTATTGAACAGTTCGATAGAATCCAAAAAGTCAAAATAAACAAATCGCAAACAATTATTCGTGGCGGAAAAAATGATAATTCACATCGCTCGATAGCATACACTACGAAAAAGCCCAATAAATGGACTTCTGAAATTATTCAGGGTGAAGTTAGTGTTCAATACAATCCGGGAAAAAACTCATTAGTAGATGGAATATTTGGATTTGAAGACTATCACAAGGGCGAATGGCTAGGAATTCAAGGACAAGATTTAATTATTGATCTTAAACCAAATAAAAAAATTAAATATGATTATAATTTAGAATTAGAATTTTCTTTCTTAAA
>CALKDS010000017.1 GCA_938084135.1 uncultured Flavobacteriales bacterium | reverse complement strand
TTTGATTGGTATTTGAAATTGGATACGGGATCTATAAAAGTGATTCACAGTGATTTTATTTTGAATGAAAATTTGTCCAGAAAAAAATTAGGGTTAGCAATAAGGTCTTATGCTGAAAATGCTTATTCTCTTGGTGATAGTGATTGGAGCAATTTGAGGAAAATACCTCTGGCTCTTGATGAAAAAGCATTTGTATCCATACAAGATAGCCTCATTTTATATTTCGATAGCGATCAATACGTCGATAGTGTAGATGCTTTCGTAAATAAACTACATTGGTATGAACCGCTTTTCTCTGGAATTTATTTTCGTTCCCGTAAAAAGGGTTATCGATTTTACCTTGATCCTTTGATCAACCAATTTAATCCAGTAGGGATTGGAGGATGGCGTCAACGGGTAGGATCGGAATTCAGGCGCATTTTTAAAAACGATCAACGTTTGGAATTCTCAGGTTATGTGAATTATGGATATACTAATCAGGACTTAAGGGGTGAGCTATCTGTTAATTATTTATATAACCCAAAGTCATTTAAAGAATTGCAGGTAGCTGTCGGAGATGATTATATGATGATAAATACATATGAATCCATTTTGGGGACTTTTGCTAGGCGAAATTTTGCTAGAAGACAATTTATAAACTTCATGCATCGCTTCGAGCTCATTAATGGTCTATTTGTCCGATTGACTTATGATTATTCAAAAAGAAGTTCGATATCTAATTTGACTTTGAATTCCAGTTGGGATGATCTGCTTGGTGAGATTAATCCTCCCCAATATTTTCCTGATTACACCGTCTCCATTGCTGGAATAGAAATTCAATACCGTCACCGGCAACGTTACATTATGAAAAAAAATAGAAAACTACTTCTGGGAAGTAAGTATCCCACTTTAGCATTAGAGTATCGCAAGGGTATCCCGAAATGGCTGGGATCCGATGTAAATTATAATTTGTTGCGAGTAAACGCTTTTGATCATATTCAATGGCCAAGACTTGGCTATTCCAATTGGTCTGTTGGCGCTGGAAGTTTTCTGGGTTCGAATTTAGATAGTATTCGTTTTATTGAGCACAAGTTTTTCAGAGGATCTGATCAGTATTTATTTTCGAATCCAATAAATAGTTTTCAGGCTTTAGATAGCACATATCATACTGCTCGTTCTTATATTGAATTGTATGGTATTCATCATTTTCAAGGCTCTCTTTTCCAACAAATACCTTTACTAAATATTCTCAATCTTGAGATAGCAGTGGGAGGCTCTGCTCTTTATATTCCTTCATTAAATAAGGCTCAAATTGAAACTTTCTATGGGCTGGAAAAGCCTTTTAAATTTTTTGATGCAATGCTTAGATACGGATTCTATTATGTGATGACACCAGGGTTACCTGTTCCTGCAGGTTTTCGTCTCAAAATAGGCATAGACGGTTATGATAGATACAGTGGTAAATGGGCTTATTAATATTTCACTTATAATCTGGTTTTTTGTCAATTTGATTCTTTATTTTTGATGAATATCTGATAGCATTTATCTGTCTAATTAAAATTTGAGAATACTCATATGAAGTTCATCCATATTGCTAAAATTTCAATCACTCTGTTGTTATTGAATATTTCCAAAACCCAAGCTCAAAATCTTTTCACCATTGGAGACAAGGATGTTACCACTGATGAGTTCTTATATGTTTATGGAAAGAATAAAGATATTGGCAATCAAATTGACCCTAAAACAGCTGCGGAATATTTAGAATTATATGTTCGCTTTAAAAGAAAGGTTATTCAGGCTGAAGTTGAAGGTCGTGATACTTTGGAATCATTTAAAAATGAATTCAATAATTATTATCGTCAATTATTGAAGCCCTACCTGACAGATAAGGAAATTGATGATCAAATAATTGCAGAGGCTTACGAGCGTTTAAAATCAGATATTCGTGCTTCACATATAATGTTGGATCTTCCAAAAGACCCTTCACCTGCTGATACATCAAAGGTGTTCAAGAAGATGATGAGTTTAAAAAGCCGTGTAGAAAAAGGTGAAAATTTTGAAGATATCGCACGCGCTAATTCAACAGATACTTACAGCGCGAAAAATGGGGGTGATTTGGGTTATTTCACAGTATTTAATATGGTATATTCCTTTGAAAATGCATGCTATAATGGATCTGTGGGTCAATTAGTAGGTCCGATTCGCACAGATTATGGCTATCATATACTAAAGGTTACAGATAAAAGAGATTCCAGGTACAGAATGTCTGCGGCACATATACTTCTTTTAGATTCGAAAGATCAGCCTAAAGAAACTGCTGAGACAAAAATTAATGAAATATATAATCGCTTATTGGCAGGGGAGTCATTTAATATGTTGGCTAGAAAGTACTCTGAAGATCAATCTAGTGTTTCTAAAGGTGGTGAATTGCCTGATTTTGGATTGAATAAAATGTTACCAGAGTTTGAAGATGCTGTCTATGAAATAAATAATGATGGGGATTACTCAAAGCCATTCAAAACAGAACTAGGTTGGCATATCGTCAAGAGGCTTAAAAAATATCTAGTGCCAGAATTGGAAAGAGTGAAGGCAGATATCACCTCGAAAATAAGACGAGATGAACGTTCCAATGTATCTCGAAAAGCATTTATTTCCAGGCTAAAACAGCGTTTTAATTTAAAAGTAAATAATGCCTCTCTGGAGGCTGTTGTAAAAGCCATTAAAAAAGGCAAGAAAGTCTCAAAATATAAAAAAACAATTTTTTCGTTTGAGGGTTTAGGTGGTTCCATAGATTTTAATCAGTCAGATTTTGCCAAAATATTTAAAAAGCGTTTGAGCCGTATTCCTGATGTTTCTGAGTATTTAGTTCTTGAATCTGCTATTGATAATGCTTTGATGAAAGAGGCAGAGCTAAGACTTCCAAATGAAAATAATGAGTTTAAATTCCTGGCCCAAGAATACCGAGAGGGTATTTTAGTTTTTGATTTAACTCGAGAAAAAGTTTGGGATGCAGCATCAAAGGATAGTGCTATAATAATGGACTTTTTCATTGAGAATAAGAATAATTACAAATGGAAGGAAAGACGCTCAGGGTCGGTTTTTAATACTTCTAATCCTCGGATCGCTAAAAGGGCCGAGGCGATGCTGAAAAGAGGAATTCCCGGGGAGAAGGTTTTAAGTGTTTTAAACTCAAAGGATCCTTTGGCAATTTCAGCACAGGATTTTGACAAGTTAGAAATTGGAACAAATACATCGAGCACAAATCAGGAGAGATTTCTTGGTGTCAATGGTTCGGAATTAGTTTCAGGAGTGAAATTAATAGAGCACTCTGATGGATATACTTTGGTCCATGTTATTGAGAGAATAGAACCTGGTCTAAAAATATTATCTGACTGCAGAGGTCAAGTGATTGCTGATTTACAAGATTTTCTTGAAAATGAATGGGATAAAGAATTATTGACTTCATACCCTTTGATTTGGAATGAAAAT
>CALKDS010000016.1 GCA_938084135.1 uncultured Flavobacteriales bacterium | reverse complement strand
GCCATGGCTTTAATCGAATGGACAATTAATCATGACTGGACTTTAGCTGTTCAAGATATTTATAATTACGGTCACCCAACACCAAGCCGACGTATTCATTACCCCATAGTCTCACTGATACACTTTAACGGACCAACTAGGGTTCAAATGGGATATGGAAGACAACAGCAAGGAGTGTTTTGTGTCGGAGGAGTTTGTCGGGTTGTACCCCCTTCAAATGGTTTGAGTATCTCTTTAACAACAAGTTTGTAATGCATTACTTAAAATATTTTATACTGTTTATATTTTCTAGCTATTTATTCTTAAATAGTTGCGATGTCATAGATGAACCTTTTAAAGACAATACCTTTATACCTATAGATACATCTTCTACAATTATTGGTGACACTTTGGTTCAAACAGAAAGAGCAGTCATAGTTGAGGATTTTACTGGGCATAGATGTAAAAATTGCCCGAAAGCATCAAAAGCAATACGAGAATTGGATAGTCTATTTGGATCTAAAATAGTTCCATTGGCTATTCATGCAGGCCCCTCAAATTTTACTGGAAGTAATAATGATTATCCGATTGATTTTACAACTCAGGAAGGTGATGATATAGCTACGCATTTTGGGATTTTCGCCCTTCCAATGGGGCTTGTTCAAAGATTGGATTATCCCAATTCGCATCAAAAGACCTACTCGGCATGGTCTGCTTTAACATTTTCAGAGCTAGCCAAGTCTCCAGAAGCATTATTTTCTTTAAATCCTAAATATGATAGTTTGAGTAGAACAGCTGTGTTAAATTATTCAGTAGAGCTAAGTTCAAATCAAACAAATCCTCTTTGGATCGCAGTCTATATCAAAGAGTCTGAAATAATTGCGCCTCAATTGATGCCGAATAACTCAAGAAATGAAACATATATTCATAAAAATGTTTTTCGCAATGCTCCATTAGGGCCATTGGGTAATTTAATCACCCAAAATGGTGGGCAAGTAGGCCAAATATTCAATGGGAGTGTCACGTCCAATCTTGACCCTCTATGGAATGCTAAAGAATGTGAGTGGGTGATAATATTATATGATGAATCAAATTATAAAGTTATTCAACCAGGGTCTACTTTGGTATATCCTTAGAGGATATTAATCCCAAAGCTAGATTACGTTTTAACCCTTGAAAACCGGTTCGTTTAATCGCACTTTTATTAAAAACACGTCCAAAGGTTTCCTCGGTAATTTCTTTCCAGTCATTCTCATTCCAATCTTTCCAAACTCCGGCATTAAAACGATCTTCATTATGAGGCTTTGAATGACGATTCCAAGGGCAAACATCTTGACAGATGTCACATCCAAAAACCCAAGGTGAGATTGACTCCTTAAAATCAGAAGGCAAAGCCCCATGGAGTTCAATTGTCATATGACTTATACAGCGATTACTATCAATCACTTCAGGTTGAACAATAGCATCAGTCGGGCACGCGTCGATGCATTTTGTACATGACCCACAATGATCATTCTCAAAATGATCTTCTGGTAGATCCATATCGATTATTAATTCTGCAAGAAAGAAAAAACTCCCTTCATATTTTCTCAGTAATAAGCTATTCTTTCCTATCCAACCTATTCCACTTTTTTCAGCCCAGGATCGCTCCATTACTGGAGCTGAATCAACAAAACACCTTCCTTCTACAGTGCCAAAATTAGACCGAAGCGAATCCAGCAATTCAAATAATTTGTCTTTTATTACAACGTGATAATCCTCTCCATATGCATATTTCGCAATTTTAGGGAGTGAATTGTCAGTCTTTCTGATTTCCTTTTCTGGATAATAATTATAGGCCAGACTTATTACAGAACGAGCGCCAGGAACCAGTTTTCTCGGATCTAAACGCTTATCGAAATGATTTTCCATGTAAGCCATGGAACCATGGTAACCGTGCTTTAACCATTCTTCCAGACGTGGAGCTTCATCTTCAAGGAATTCAGCTTTTGAGACACGGCATGACAAAAAGCCTAACCTATTTGCCTCTTGCTGCAAAAATTTTTTGGCACTCATTTTTCTAAATCAAAAAGACCCTTTTGATTTGGTGTTTTTTTCCCTAAGTGCTCATAAGATAAATCCATAGCTATTCTACCTCGAGGAGTCCTAGCGAGATAACCTTCTTGAATTAAATATGGCTCATATACTTCTTCTAAAGTCTCTGATTGTTCAGAAACTGCTGTGGCTAAAGTGGTTAAACCTACAGGGCCTCCTTTAAATTTATCAATGAGAGCAGTCAAAATCTTATTATCCATATCATCAAGGCCATGCTCATCCACGTCCAGCGCATCCATACCGTATCGAGCAATAGTAAGATCAATTACCCCTTTTCCTTTTACCTGCGCAAAGTCCCTTAATCGTCTGAGTAACGAATTTGCAATACGCGGAGTCCCTCGACTTCTTCGAGCAACTTCGATTGCGGCATCTTGCTCTGTTTTAATATTTAAAATTCCTGATGAACGCTCAACAATAGTACTCAACAATTCAACTTTATAATACTCTAACCTCGTTGAAATTCCAAAACGAGATCTTAAAGGAGCAGTCAACATTCCAGAGCGAGTTGTTGCTCCAACTAGAGTAAATGGCTTTAAACCGATCTGCACTGAGCGGGCAGAAGGACCGCTCTCAATCATAATATCAATTGAAAAATCTTCCATTGCTGAATAAAGGTATTCCTCTATTACAGGGCTTAAGCGATGTATCTCATCAATAAATAAAACATCATTCTCCTCCAAGCTTGTTAATAATCCAGCTAAATCCCCGGGCTTATCTAAAACAGGACCAGATGTCAAACGAAGATTGGAATTCAGTTCATTGGCTAGGATATGCGCTAAAGTAGTTTTTCCCAAGCCTGGAGGGCCATGCAGTAAAACATGATCCATGGCTTCTCCTCGTTCTCGAGCAGCTTGAACAAATATTTTTAAATTTTCTAAAGCCTTTTCTTGCCCAGCAAAATCATCGAATCTCGCAGGTCGCAGGCGCTGTTCAGCTTCTTCATCTTTAGATGATAATCCTTCTTCTTCAAAACGTACCATTAAGACAAATTTAAAAGGAAAGGACCACCGATTTGGTGGCCCTTAAAAAACTCTTTCAACAATAATTAATGTCCAGGTTCATTTTTTAATCTAGGGATAGACTGCGGGACAAAATCATCATCATGTCCTGGCTTGCTATAATCATATGGCCAACGATGAACTGTTGGGATTTCGCCTTTCCAATTACCATGAATATGCTCCACTTCTGTTGTCCACTCTAGAGTATTTGAACGCCACGGATTTTTTGGAGCAACGGGGCCTCTCCACATAGAATAAAAGAAATTGAATAGGAATATTAACTGAGCAATACCACCAAAAATGGCAAACATTGTGATAATAACATTTATATCTTGCAATTCGTCAAACATTGGAAACTCAGCATTACTGTAATACCTCCTAGGTAGACCAGCAAGACCAGTAAAATGCATGGGGAAAAAGACGCCATAAGCAGAAATAAAGGTTAACCAAAAATGGCAATAGCCCATGGTCTTGTTCATCATTCTTCTATACATTTTAGGAAACCAATGGTATACTCCAGCAAACATTCCAAATATCGCAGAAAGACCCATTACAATATGAAAATGAGCAACAACAAAATATGTATCATGAACATTAATATCTAATGCAGAATCTCCTAAAATAATACCTGTTAATCCACCTGCGACGAAAGTACTCACTAGGCCAATTGAGAATAACATTGCAGGTGTGAATTGGATATTTCCTTTCCACAGAGTAGTAATATAATTAAATGCCTTAACCGCAGAAGGAATAGCAATTAGCAGAGTAGTAAATGTAAATACTGACCCTAAAAATGGATTCATACCTGTAATAAACATATGATGACCCCAAACGATAAAAGATAGAAAAGCTATTGCCAATATTGAACCGATCATTGCGCGATAACCAAATATTGGCTTTCGAGAATTAGTAGCAATAACTTCTGATGTTATTCCCAAAGCAGGCAAAAGAATAATATAAACCTCCGGGTGCCCTAAAAACCAAAATAAGTGCTCATAGAGAACTGGGCTACCACCTTCATTATGGAGAAGTTCTCCGGCAACCATTATATCCGATAAATAAAAGCTTGTGCCCAGCAATCTATCAAACATTAAAAGAAGAGCTGCGCTCAATAAAACTGGAAAAGAGAGAACACCCAGGATTGCCGTGACAAAAAACGCCCAGATAGTCAAAGGAAGTCTATCCATACTCATACCCTTTGTTCTCAAATTAATAATGGTCACTATGTAGTTTAGAGATCCTAATAAGGATCCTGCAATAAATAATGTCATGGAAACCAACCATAGCGTCATACCAGCGCCAGAACCTGGCATGGCCTGTGGTAAAGCACTTAAGGGAGGATAAACTGTCCAACCACCAGATGCCGGTCCCGTTTCAACAAAAAGTGAGACTACCATTACAACTGAAGATGCAGCAAAAAACCAATAGGATAACATATTTAAAAATCCCGAAGCCATATCCCTAGCTCCAATTTGCAAAGGGATCAAGAGATTTGAAAATGTTCCTGACAGACCTGCTGTCAGTACAAAAAATACCATTATTGTTCCATGAATTGTAACTAAGGCCAAATAAATATTTGGGTCCATTTGACCTTCAGGTGCCCATTTTCCGAGAATCGACTCAAGAATTACAAACTTTTCATTTGGCCATGCTAATTGCAATCTAAATAGCATTGACATAAAGACTCCCAATAATCCCATCAGCATTCCAGTAATCAGGAATTGCTTCCCAATCATTTTATGATCCATCGAGAACACATATTTTGTCCAAAAATTCTCTACATGATGTTCGTGATCATCATGAGAAACGACCTCTTCATTTATTTTTTTCGCCATAGCTCAACGATTTATATTGATTCTTTAACAGTCTTTTGTTGCGATAACCATTGGGCATATTCTGCTTGGGTTTCTACAATTAGGGGCATTTGCATATTGTAATGAGCATAACCACATACCTTGTTGCAAAGCAACAAATAGTCATATTCGTAAAACTCTTTTCCAGCCTCTAATCTGATTTTGTTTATTCGTTCTACTTTTTGAATTACATCAGGATCCGTTCGAATCTCTTCGGTCGTAATTGTGGGTGTAAACTGAAATGAAGTTTGAGCTCCTGGAACACAATTCATTTGGGCTCTAAAATGGGGCATATAAGCAGAATGAATCACATCTTGAGATCTAAACAAAAACTTAATAGGCTTGCCTACAGGGAGATGCAACTCACTAACAACTATATCATCTTGACTAGCAACATCCATCGTATCAACACCTACGGTATTAACTCCTTGGATAAGGCGGACATTTGCATTACCCAAAGTATTGTCATCTCCAGAATATCTTGCGATCCATTTAAATTGTTGAGCATATAATTCGATTACTATGGGTTCCTCATCATTATCAGGGTTCCAGACATTTGACCAAGTTGTCATCCCGTAAACAATTAAAACAGCGAGAACAATAGCCGGAACTATTGTCCATATAAATTCTAATTTATTGTTATGTTCATAATATGTAGCTTTTTGCCCTTCTTTACCCCGATACTTGTATGCAAAAAAGAATAAAATCGGCTGAACGATAAAGAATGTAACAACAATAAGTCCCATTGAAACATCCCATAACATGTCAATTTCTACTCCATGCAAAGATGACGGCTTGGGCAGAAACAAGGGACTCCAAGTATTTACCATCCATATAAATGAGGCTAAAAGACCAAATCCAAAGAGGAGCATTAGTCTCCCCTGATAATTATTGTCTTTATTGGTGACTACATATTCATCTCGCTTACTGGCCTTTGTGGCAAGCTCGTAGATACGAATAATTTGCGCAATTGCAAGAACTAATAGGAATAGCACAATGGCTATTAGAAGACCGGTCATATCAATATAATATTATTGGTGGAACAGTTTACTTTCATGAATCATAGCGTGGTTCTTCATCAGAAGGGGGGCAGAAGATAGATTATGTAAGACGATATAAATAAAGATACCTGCGTAAAATAAAAAGCCACCAATCTCAACCCATCCAAAACCATAATTATATCCAACAGAACCTGGCATAATCATGATATAGTGATCCATCCAATGCCCTGCTAAAACAAATACTGCCGCAAGTCCGATGAATCCAGCAATACGCTTTGCATCGCGAGACATCAAAACTAAAATAGGCATAATAAAGTTCAATACAACCATTGTTATAAAAAGCAATTTATATTCCCCAAACCTAGCCAGGTAATATGGTGTTTCTTCAGGTATATTAGAGTACCAAATCAGCATGTATTGAGAGAACCATAAGTATGTCCAAAAAACACTAAAAGCAAACATGAATTTACCCAAATCATGTTGATGATTAGAGTTAACCCATGGCAGATATCCGCCAATTCGCAGATAGATAACCAATAAATTCAGTACCGTTAATGATGTTACAAACATTCCAGCGAAAGTGTACCATCCAAAAAGTGTTGAGAACCAGTGGGCATCAATAGACATTATGAAATCCCACGCACTTGTTGAAGATGTCACAGCGTATAACACTATAAATACCGCTCCCAACTTTCTTTGAGTAAAGAATAAATTTTGACCTGAGGGCAGCCGATCTTCTCGAAGGCTATTTCTTCGGAATAAGTATGCAGCACCTCCCCATATAATCAAGTATATAATTGTACGCAAAATAAAAAATGGAGCATTTAAATAAGCTTCCTTTCCTGCGATTAGAGAATCATAGTTAGAACTCAATGGATCCATTATTCCTTCCTGCATCCAATGCCAAATATGATGTTGATGCATGGAGCCCGTGATAGCTAAAAATAGTAAGCCCAGTATAGGAACTATAACAAATAGTGAAACAGCTTCCATTACCCTCAGAATTCCTGCCGACCATCCTGCTTGTGCGGCATATTGGATAGCTAAGAAGAATAACGTACCCAATCCAATACCTAAAAAGAATATTGTATTCACCAAAAAAGCAGACCATGGGCGATTTGCCACCCCATGATCTTCATGACCCCCGTGAGAATCACCAGCATGAGAATCACCAGCATGAGAAACTTCAGCGTGGGATTGATCTGAATTCTGAGCTATAGAAGTGTTAAATCCTATAAGTAGCATAATCAGACCCACGAGCGTAAGGGATACAGCTAAAATTTTGGCTTTTGAAGTGAAAACAAACATCGTATTCAGCATTAAGTTATTTAGCAGCAGTAGCTCCAGCTACCATTACAGATTGATCCTCACGAAGCTTCAAGACGTACTTGATTATTTTCCAACGCTCCTCATAGCTTAATTGAGATGAGTGCGAGCCCATGTTATTTTTTCCATGCATGATGACATGATAGATAGAACCTGGCGTAATATCTGGCAGACGGTCTCTACCATATCCAGGTATACCTAGAATTTTCTCCCGCTGCATAAGGATACCATTCCCATCTCCTTTATCACCATGGCAATGAGAACAGAATTGACCATATAATTCCTTTCCTTCTTGAGGATCTATAGCTGAAAAATTAACGGGTACCGAAGTGTTGGATTTTGAATCTTCATAACCCGCATTTGTGTTAGGTATATCATAAGGAATATATCCTCTTGAAATAGTTCCCTCGACTGGAGTTAGTGAAGATGTCTGTCTAGGGTTGTCTGCTGAAGGCTCATATGTTTTGATAGCTGGTGATCGATACATATCATCCATATAAGTATAACCCGGAGTTTTTTTGTCACTGTTACATGAGACCATCACTCCAATCAAAAAACTAGAAGCTAAAATAATTTTAAATGTATTTAATTTTATCATCATGGTTAAGCTTCAGAAATTTCTTTTGCTCCAGATGCTTTTAAAACATCTACTGCCCCTTTTACTGCATGGACTTCAATCATAAAATGATCATCTGTAGTGCGGGGGTCTGGATTCTGTTCTTTTGCGCCAGGGTATAGTCCATTAATTATCATAAAAGTCCAAACCATTAGGTGGGCAGCAAAAAAAACTGTTAATTCAAATAAAATAGGAACAAAAGCGGGCATATTCATTCCCCATGTCATACTCGGCTTGCCACCAATGTTTTGAGGCCAATCAAAGTTCATGGTATAAGCTGTTAATGTTATCGCAACAGTTAAGCCAAATAATCCATAGATAAATGCTGCCATAGCAATTCTGGTCTCCTTTAAACCTAATGCCTTGTCTAGTCCGTGGATAGGAAATGGAGAATAAACCTCCTTGATTTTCATTCCTTTTTCACGCAAAGTTTTAACAGCCGATAATACCACATCATCATCTGTATAAATCGCTCGAATTAAGGGGCTACTATCAGTGTGTGCCATTTGGGTCGTGATGTTGTTTCTGAGAATCACCAGAAGATTTTAAAATTGTTTTTAATTCAGCCTGAGCAATCACGGGGAAGGTTCTAGCGTAGAGTAAAAACAAAACAAAGAAAAAGCCTATCGTGCCTAAGAAAATCCCTATGTCCACGAAGGTTGGGGAAAACATTGCCCAAGAAGAGGGCAGATAGTCACGGTGTAAAGAAGTTACAATAATCACAAACCTTTCAAACCACATACCAATATTTACAACAATAGAAATGAGAAAGGTAAAAATAAGATTCGTTCGTAAACGCTTTATCCACATAAATTGAGGCGAAAAAACGTTACAAGTCATCATAGACCAATAAGCCCACCAATAAGGACCAGTTGCTCTATTTAAAAATGCATATTGCTCGTACTCTACTCCTGAATACCATGCAATGAAAAGTTCTGTTATATATGCTACACCAACAATTGAACCTGTTACCATAATAACAATATTCATCATCTCAATATGTTGAATTGTGATATAATCTTCCATTTTAAATATTTTCCGAACTATCAAAAGAAGAGTTTGAACCATTGCAAATCCGGAAAAAATTGCTCCAGCAACGAAGTAGGGAGGAAATATCGTCGTGTGCCATCCTGGAATTACTGAAGTTGCAAAATCCATAGATACAATTGTATGAACAGATAAGACAAGCGGAGTTGCAAGACCAGCAAGAACTAATGATACTTCTTCAAATCTCTGCCATGCTTTGGCTTTACCCCCCCAACCAAAAGAAAGAATACGATAAATATGCTTTTGCAAAGGATTGATTGCTCTATCACGAATCATTGCAAAATCAGGAATAAGACCTGTGTACCAAAAAACAGTTGATACTGTCAAGTATGTTGAAATAGCAAAGACATCCCAGAGCAAAGGGGAATTGAAATTCACCCATAGAGAGCCGTACTGATTTGGAAATGGGAATACCCAATATGCTAGCCATAACCTTCCCATGTGAATCAGCGGGAATAAACCCGCTTGAATAACAGAAAAGATGGTCATTGCTTCTGCAGAACGATTTATTGCCATTCTCCATTTTTGACGGAATAAGAGCAAAACTGCCGAGATTAAAGTACCTGCATGGCCAATACCTACCCACCAAACGAAATTCGTGATATCCCACGCCCATCCAACAGTCTTATTCAAACCCCAAACACCAATTCCGGTACCGATAGTGTAAGCAATGCAGCCAAAGCCCCACAGCATCATCGTTAAAGCTATTGAAAAGGCAATCCACCACAATCTTGGAGCTTTAGTCTCTATTGGGCGAGCAACATCATTGGTGATATCTGTATAAGATTTATCACCTAGTATAAGAGGCTCCCGGACTTTAGATTCATAATGCATAATTCCCTATTTCTCCGTTAAACTCGATTTCGAACTTTAGTTTGATAAAATACTGAAGGCTGAGTACCAACCTCTTCAAGGAGATGGTATGATCGACTATCATTTTTTGCGATTTGAACTGCGCTGTTCGGCAGATTTACATCACCAAATGTAATTGCACCAGTGTCACAAGCAGATTCACATGCGGTATTTATTTCTCCATCCTTAAGTGGCCTTCCCGCTTTCTTTGCTTCTAATTTTCCGTATTGGATATTTTGTATACACATCGTGCATTTCTCCATTACTCCTCTTGCGCGAACAGTAACATCAGGATTGAGAACCATTCTCCCAAGATCATCTTGAGCTGGATTTACAGATGAGAATTGCTCATTTTTTTGGTAATTGAACCAATTAAATCTTCTAACCTTATAGGGGCAATTGTTGGCACAATATCGGGTGCCGATACAACGGTTATAGGCCATATGATTGAGTCCTTCTCTAGAGTGCACTGTAGCACCAACAGGACATACGGTTTCACAAGGAGCATGATTACAATGTTGACACATTACTGGTTGGAAAACAACCTCTGGACTCACTCCAGGTTTTTCCATTTCAGCATATTTTTTTACTACACCCACATCTTCCATATCAGCACGTTCTGGTGTCATATCAGATGAGTAGTATCTATCGATACGTAACCAGTGCATATCCCTAAAATTACGAACCTCCTCTTTTCCAACTACTGGGACATTATTTTCAATATGACAGGCAATTACACATGCTCCGCAACCATGACAACTATTTAAATCAATGCTCATGTTCCACATGTGCATAGTTTCATGATCATGATTTTCCCATAGATTTGCCTCATCAGCACTTACTGTACCATCAAGAGTATGAAATGTTGGTTTTTCATTCCAAGATGAGCCTTTGGGATCATTAACGAAATCAGATAATGATACCTCATTGACAATTTTCCTTCCCATCATAGTATT
Source organism: uncultured Flavobacteriales bacterium (assembly GCA_938084135.1). GTDB lineage: Bacteria > Bacteroidota > Bacteroidia > Flavobacteriales > Schleiferiaceae > TMED14. The sequence goes on along the minus strand of CALKDS010000016.1, from coordinate 7,747 downwards.
CCCTAATTGAGTGGAGGCAAATTCATGCATCCCCCCGGCAGGAGTTATTTTAACAACTCCAAAGCCCTTTAAAAGATTCAGAGCATAGGCATTGACTCCAAGTCCATCCGCAACTTTTCCAACTTGACTCCTCCCATAACCTACAGCCAAACCAACGGTACCAGAAGCCTGACCTGGTTGAATTAATACAGGGACGTTGTTTAGAGACAGCTCGCCTGACTGAATATTCGCTAGACTCCCATCTAAAGCTCCATTACTTTGTGTCTCATTAACAAACCCTATACTAAGAGCATCAGCTGCAGAAATCGTTAAATAATTATCCCAACAAACCCTCGAAATAGGATCTGGAAGTTCGTGCAACCAAGGGTTATTTGATTGATAACCAGCACCAACAGTTTTTTGGTATAATGATAATTCCATTGCACCGCTGTCCATTGAGCCAGCAGTTTCCATTGCAATTTCCGCACCTACAAGTGCACGGCCTGAGATTTCTGTGAAGGATGGGATCCGTGCATCAATTTTTAATGAAGCACCGCCATCATGCAAGGTTTGAGACCAATTTAATCCTTTAGCTAAAACACTTTCCTTAACTAAATCTTTAGCAGATTTAGTTTTTCCTAATAATTCAGACAGCACTTCGATTGTAGGTCTACTATTAAAAAGAGGCCGTATGACTGGTTGAGAGACTGAAAAGTCTAGATTAGTGGGAACATAATCAGCCCATGACTCCAAATAATGAGGAACAGGTGCTGCCGCAGTTGTTGCAACAGAAGTCTCATCAAAACGATCGTTTAAACTCAGGGAATAATTAACATTTTTTAAAGCAGAGTCAAATCCAACTCTATTATAAACAGGGTTTGGTCCAGCAATTATTAAAGTACCAACGCGACCCGCATTCATGTCCACAATTGCATTTTCAAAAGCACGATCATTACCCGACCTTAAATAAATAGGTTTATCAGGCCTAATTGTAGTACCAATGTTTTTTAATGCCGCATTCAAAGCAGCTGACAGATATGCATTAGCTCCCGAGTTACCTCCAACTAAAACAACTGATTTCCCATTTGATGACATCAATTCTTTCGCGACACTATCAAGCTGGTTTTTCAAAACTTTATCAATTTTACCAACAGAATAATTTGAGTCCGAAACTTGATTTAGAAGATAAGATAATGACAATCCTATTTGAGAAGGTTTGATTTTAATACGCTTATCCGCATTTGATCCGGTCAAACTCAGATTTGATTCAATCTGTATGTGACGAAGCATTCCTTTCCCAGGTTTTCTACGAAATGCATAATCTGAAGCTACTTGCTGCGGTGTCCCCGAGGAAAGAAAGTCTTCATTGAAAGAAACAACTAAATTAGCAGCAGTAATATCTATACTTGGCATTGCTCTTACACCGGTTAAACCTTCCCAAACATCTAAAACTTCAGAAGATGAAACTGCATCAATTTCAACATGAACAAAATTTGCATATGTCTGTCTTAGATCTTCAACGACTAATTTAAAAGAGGGACTAAAGATAGATCCAGTAAGTAACATGAATTGCTTACCATCATTCACTGATTCTTCAACAGCATTTTTTAAATCACCGCTTATGGTGACCCAATCAGATTCTGTATCATCCTTAATAGGTTGTCTTAATCTAGAAGAATCATAGAGAGAAAGAACACTGGCTTGAGCTCTTCCATTAGTTCCCCAATTGAAACGAGTTTTATCACCCGGCTCAATCTTTATGGGCCGTCCTTCGCGAGTTTTTACTAAAATCGATGCAAAATCCTGGCCGTCAAGATAAGTCGTAGCATAATAAGTAGGCATTCCCGGAGTTAAACTATCTGGCTTTACAACATAAGGAATACTCTCAATTATTGGTTGCTCGCATGCAGCTAGAGTTGCTGCTGCTGTTGAAAAACCCAAATATTTTAAAAAATCTCTACGGCTAGTTGAGGAATTAGCCATAAGATTGTCATCTCCTAGAAATTGATCAATAGGAAGGTCTTCAGAAAATTCATTTTCAGCCAAACGTTTTGAAACTTCTGTATTTGCCAGTTGATCAAACCCTTTCCAATATAATTTCTCTTTAGCCATGATAATAAATTAATAGTGGCATTTACCACATTCTAGACCTCCAATTTTTTCAACAGTAATGATTTCATCATGAAACTTTGCTGCAAGGCGCTCATTTATACTTTTTCCACCATCAGCAGCTTCAGCATAATATCCATTATCGGTTTTCACTTCAGTTTCACGATGACAATTGATACACCAGCCCATAGTCAATTCCGAATATTGATAAACAACATCCATTTCCTGAATTGGCCCATGGCAAGTTTGACATTCAACTCCGCCAGCAGTTACGTGCTGAGCATGGTTAAAATATACTAGATCCGGCAAATTATGAATTCGAATCCATCTCACTGGCTTTTGCTCGTAATTTTCTATATAGGATCTATTTTCTGCATCCCATCCAATTGCGGCATATATTTTTGTTATCTCAGGGGAACGCTCTCCTGCATATTTTGGGAGACCTGCATCATTTAAAATTTCAGTTCCATCAATATACATGTGGCAATTCATACAGACATTCGTTGAAGGAATACCAGAGTGTTTCGATTGACGTGCAGAGGTGTGACAATAATTACAGTCAACTTGGTTTTCTCCAGCATGAATCTTGTGACTAAAAGCAATAGGCTGAATTGGTTGATAATTCACTTCTACCCCTATAGCCATTAAAAACCAAAATAATTGATGAATGAATCCAACAGTTACTATGATTGTAGCTGCAGTCATAAAACGTTTATTCCCAACTAACCACTGGGTTAATGCATTGAAATCTTGGATAACTGTTGAAGAATCATCTCCATTAATCTGCTTCAAAGTATTTCTTATCCGAAGAAGGAGTATGATGAACAGTGCCAAGAAAACACCCAAAACATAAATAAGGAATAAATCATTCGCCGGCTCAGCAACCGGTTGAACTGTGGGGACATCTTTTGGAATCGCTACAGCCGGTACTGCATCTGTATATGCTAGAATGCTTTTAATATCATCATCAGATAGAGCAGGGAAAGCTGTCATGATAGAACCATTGTACTCTTCAAAAATTGCTTTGGCATCCGCATCTCCAGACGCTCTTAATTCAGCATTATTTCGAATCCACCGTAATAACCATTCCTCAGATCTCCTTTGAGTAACGCCAGAAAGAGCAGGGCCAATAAGCTTTTTGTCCAACTTATGGCATGAAGCACAGTTGGATTTAAACAATTTTTTACCAAGATCCACATCCACTTCTGCGCTTGCAGGAATTGATAAGGCACTAATTGTCAATACAATACTTAATAATCGCAGTAACAAAGAATTCGAGAAACCTTTACGCATGTACATTCTACAACTATTCATAAGCCCTTTTTGGGTGTGACAAAAGTACAAAACAACCTCTTGAGGGATGGAGGTTATTTAACGGTTTATTCCTAATTTAAAACGTTTCTAAATAATAAATAATCTTGACTTTTTCCTCACCTTTGTGTTTCAATGAAATATATCACGATTTTAACCTTTTGTTTCAGCTCCATACTCTGGTTTCCATCAGATGGAAGTGCTTTACAAATTGATAGAAATTTTGTCCAAGGCGTAAAGGATAGCATCATAATAATTTCGGGATCAGCATTCGATTCTGCATGGAGTTCCCATGTGAAAAAGCTTTCTTTAGAGGGGATAAGTAATCAATCTGGAAATATCGAACGATATACGATACAGGTTTTTAGCGGGACTAGAAAAGAAGCAATGAAAATTTATAATGAATTATTAGATTCTACGAATTTGATGCTTCACTTTGATGAACCAAATTTTAAAATTTCAGTAGGACTATTCTCAATCAAACTCGCAGCAGAATTTAAATTAAAAAAATGGCGAAAAAAATACCCACAATCATTTGTTGTTAAATCCCCAAAGTAGCTCAGTAATTTTTAATTATTTTTTTAAATCCTTTTTATCATTTCTTAAAATTGTTGCATTCCAAGATTTTATTCCACCCTCAAGATGATGAACATTTGAAAACCCATATTGCTTTAAAATATTTAAAGCTTTGAAACTGCGACCTCCACTGCGACAATATAAATAGAGCTCCTGGGACTTATTATTGCCAAACAAAGAATCAAATTGCTGAACAAAGTCGTCGTCGTAATAATTTATTGTTATTGCTCCTTCAATAATTCCCTGATTTACTTCCTCTGGGGTTCTTACATCAATCAAATGATTATCCTTAATATGTGATTCGAACTGAGATGGTGTCAATTCGTCCAAAATTCTAACCTCAGAATTCTTTTTAGCCGTATCAAATGAATTACACGAGCACAAAAGAAATGAACAGATCATGAGACTGAATAAATAAGCTGCTGAAATATGATATTTAAAAAAATTGATATTGTACATATCTATTTTTTGAGTTTCAAAACATCTGTATAACCACCCCCGTTTTGCAATTCAGTCAAACCTTGTGACTTAAGAAATAGAAGAGCCTGGCCACTTCTACCTCCTGATTTGCAGCATAAAACTAATGGAATAGACATTGCCCGGATACGATCAATATTGTCAGGAACATCATGAAGAGGAATATTTATTGAATTTGGGACATGCCCTTCTTCAAATTCATCTTCTCTTCTTACATCTAGTATTGTAGCATCAGGATGATTTATTGCTTCTTGAATATTCATATTTACTTATTTTTTTGAACGGGTTTCTCGGTTAACGGTCTTCCTTTTGACATCCAGTCTGGCTTTGTTGCGCTCTTAAGATAATGATCAAAAAATTGCCCCATACGGTTTGACAAATCTAATCGATTAGCACGCTTTTTTAAATTATGCTGCTCCCCGTTATAAACCAGCATCCAAACTGGCTTTTCCAATCTACGTAATGCCATATACAACTCTACGCCCTGAGTAAATGGTACTGCTCCATCATTATCATTATGCATGATCATAATTGGCGTATCGATATTATCAGCAAAGAATACCGGAGAATTTTTTTTGTATAAATCAAATCGACGCCATGGGGTTGCACCGATTCGACTTTGGGTCTTTTCATACTGAAATTGTCGAGACATACCACTTCCGTAGCGAATCCCTCCGTACGCTGAGAACATATTGCTTACCGGGGCTCCGGCCATGGCACATGCATAGCGGTTTGTTCGAGTAATAACGAAAGCAGTTTGATACCCGCCCCAACTTTGACCTTGGATTCCAATTCGCTTAGGATCAATTCTTTTATGAACTTTTAAAACACGATCAACACCATTATTTATGCACTTTAATGCACTCATTCCTGGCTGCCCTTCTTTATAGATGATATCTGGAATGAAGACCGCATATCCATTACTAACAAACCAAGTAATATTTATTGTTGAAGCACTAGGTGCGGGTGGTTTATAATCATGGAGTCTATCGGAATAAGACTCATAGAAATATACAATCATTGGCAAACTTTGATTTAAACTTATATTTTCAGGAGTGTAAAGTAATCCTTGCATTTTTTTTCCAAAAGCACGGTAGTTAATGATTTCAACTTTTGGCCAAATGAAACTATCCTGCTGAGGATTCAAATTAGTCAACCTTAATAGCTTATTTCTCAGCTCAAAAGCCGAATCTTCAATTAAATTATAACTGAATAAATTTGGAGATGAATCAACTGTTTCTTGAAAGAATAAAAGAGAGTTTGCATATTTCGCTCGGCGAAAACGAGAGTTCTTGAAGTTGCCAAAAGACAAAGTCTTAGTTCTTTTACTCGCCAAATCAAGCATCATAATTCCCGAAGATTTTGAGGGCTCATGAAAAGTTTGAATAGTAATAGTTCCATCACTGTTATCAATACCTTTTTTCACGTTTAGACCTTCGTCAAATTCAGGCTCTAAATTTAAAACTCGCATTCGAGATTCAGTATCACGACCATGGGAATTTGTGAGGGCTACTAACTCTCTCGTTTTATGATTAAATCGCCAAATATCATATGCATCATAAACGACAAAATCTCCAGATGACAACCATCCTGGGGAACCGTATGGATATGGATAAGAAGGGCTGTCATGCTCTTCATCCCATACAGGTTTAGACATTGGAACTTCAACTCTTTTTACAATAGCCTCCCCAAAAAGAGAACTATCAATATAGGCTATTTCCCAGATTCGCTTGTCCATTCTATAATATGCAATAGCGCTTCCCTCAGGATTCATTATTGGAGGTCGAGCAAGAATCAAAGAATCTTTAATTTTTAATGATTCGCCATTAGTTAATGAGAAGAATTCCAAATCATAAGGGAGTTGTATATCATATGAATATTGGCTCTGATAAGGCTTTTGAGTATGCCTTATAACCCAATTATGATTATGATTTTCGTCAAAGACTACGTTTGGAAACTTAGAATTCCCGATACAACTTATACTCTTAGTCTTGAATGAATAATAGGCCAAATATTGAGGTTGTTTCTCTCGTCTAAACCTTCTTGCTTGTTGAGTCTGAATCTGATCCTCATTCCAAGACCAAATATCCAATTCTGCCCTTTCCTCCTTTAAAGAGGTGCTATCATCCCATTCCACAGGATTGAAAGAACGATTATAATAAAAATAAAGACCCCCGTTGTCAATTATAATCTTACCTTTTGAACTAGGATAATTACCTGGAAGAAACCCAGGAGAATTAACTTCTGCTATCATCTTTCGATATAGATTATTGTTACTGTCTAATCCAGCTTGCCAAAGTGAAGTATAATCATCATTGGCCCTTATTTTTTTTGTATAAAAAATGCAACCTGCTATTTCTGGGGATTTTTTATTCCCAAAAGCAATGGATTCAAAAGTCGCTCCAACATCAATTAAAGAATCCTTTTTTAATGGATTATATATTAATGATTGTGTGGCATTTTTTTTATTCTCAAGAACAACATAGAACGCACTATTTGTCATTCTATTCTCAGCAAAACCCCAATTAATGGTATTTTCCCAAGTATAATTTGAATCGATTATATAATTTTGTTTTGATTTATTAACCTTTACAGTATATAAACTTAGTTTTGATTTTTCTTTTTTAAAAAAAGGGCGTTCAATGGCAAAAACATCCATACCGGTATCCATTTTGCCATAATCTATCTCAAATCTAGATAGGGAACCTAAAGTATCTAGGCCTTTTATATGATCATCAACTAGGGAAGCTAAAACACATTGGTTTTGAAGCATATTCTCATCCTTTTTTTTTCTCAATTTCATAGCTCGATTTTCTAAAAAAGGGGGCTTGACAGAAAAAATTATAAATCCTGAATTTGGTAAAAAATTTAACTGAAAAGCCCTCTCCCATCTTGCGATTTCCTTACCTGTTTCAAGGTTAAATAAAATAGAGCTTCCGTCTCCAACCTGAGGGGTTACTGTCGCATAGGCATATCGACCATTATCACTTATTCCATAATCGCTAATTCTTTCCCAAGAATCATAGTCTTGATGGATTAAAGACTTAATACCTGTCTGAGCCATTGCTGGCAGTGTTAGGCATATCGCAATAAATATTAGATTTTTAAGCATCATATCATATTATGATAAACAGCCTGCACATCCTCATCTTCTTCAATTTTTTCAAGCAACTTTTCAACTTCTACATGCTGATCGGTATTCATTTTTTTTGTTTCCATAGGGATTCTTTCGAAACCATAATTTAAAATCTCGTAGCCTCTCTCCTCTATGGCCTTTGTGATAGATCCAAAATCA
>CALKDS010000015.1 GCA_938084135.1 uncultured Flavobacteriales bacterium | reverse complement strand
TAGTTTGAATAAGGTAATGTTAATAGGGAACCTAGGGAAAGATCCTGAAACAGTAAGTTTTGATAATGGCGGGAAAATAATAAAATTTCCCGTCGCCACATCAGAGAATTACTCGGATAAAGAGGGTCAAAAAAAAGAGATCACAGAATGGCGCAACATTGTTTTTCGATCTCCAAGGTTAATTAAAATGTGTGAATTGTATCTCAAAAAAGGAGATAAAGTCTTCATAGAAGGAAAAATTAGATCTAGACAATGGAATGATGAAAATAATAAACCCAGATATAGTTTTGAAATCGCGGGTGAATCTATGACAATGCTAGGACCCACCCGTGGTAATCAAAATGACGTACATTCGCAAAAGGCTGACGATAATGGAAATGATGATTTGCCGTTTTAATTTATTATTCTGATCTAAATCCTCCTAATTGGACCCTGAACCTTTATTTTTTTCATCAATTTTCCAACCCTTTCCTAGTGAAGTTATTTTTCACTTGCTAGCGATGTTATTACTATTGATAGGATCCGCATTCACCTCTGCATCAGAGGTAGCTTATTTTTCCCTTTCGCCAAATCAAAAAGTTGAACTAGGCGAAAATAAATCCATTTCATCAAAACGAGTTTTGGAAGTTCTCAAATCTCCAGAGAATTTGCTAGCAACATTACTGATTCTAAACAATTTATTTAATCTTGGACTAATCTTATTGTCAACATTAGCAGCAAGTTTAATTTTTAACTTTCAGGACTATCCTTTTCTAGCTATCGGAATCCAAACAATTCTTGTGACCACTTTAATCCTAGTTTTCGGTGAAGTTATACCTAAGACTTATGCGACAAATCATGGACTTAATTGGACTATGTCAAGCTCTAAGTTTATTCAAAATGCAATTAAATTTTTAAATCCAATAAGTACGGCTCTAGTAAAATCATCTCGCTATATCGATCGTTTCAGCAAAACAAAATCTCTAACAGTTAATGAGCTCGAAGAAGCCCTAGATTTAACATCAGATGAAGCAACCACTCCCGAGCAACAAAGACTGCTGAGAGAAATTGTAAAATTTGGATCAACAAGCGTCAAACAAATAATGACACCACGTCAAGACATCTTTGCAATTAACTCTGATCTTGACATTAAAAAAGTTTTAGAGTCCGTCTCTGAAAATGGCTATTCAAGAATTCCAATATTTCAAGAAAGCCTTGATAGTATAACGGGAATTTTACATGCAAAAGATCTACTTAACCATTTAGATGCTTCTAATCAATTCAATTGGGCAGAACTCTTGAGACCGGCTTTTTTTGTTACGGAGAATATGAAAATTGATGATTTATTGGGAGACTTTCGACAAAAAAAAATGCATATGGCTGTTGTTGTGGATGAATTTGGTGGAATTTCAGGAATTACCACCCTAGAAGATGTTATGGAAGAAATTGTGGGAGAGATTCGTGATGAATTTGATTCTGATGAACAACTCTACTCTCAATTAGATAAGTATACATTTGTATTTGAGGCAAGAGCTCAATTAACCGACCTCTATCGTGTATTAAATATTAGTCCTGAGATTTTAGAGGAATATAGAGGTGAAGCAGATACAGTAGCAGGGATATTATTAGAGCAACTTGGGCGGATGCCCTTAAAAGGAGAATCACTTATGATTGGTCCAATAAAATGGACCGTTGAGGCTGCCGATGTTCGCAGAATTGTTCGTGTAAAAGTGAAATTAATTGAAAATGAAAACTAAATTTGTTTATATAACAATCCTAGTTTTTGTTGTCGCTGTTATAGCGACCAGTTTTCATAGTTTCTTTTCATCATATTCAAATTCTACAGATCTCAGACCATATGGTTTTATGAGGCTCACAATTCCCAAAGACAGCTCTGTAGAACTAAAATTAAACAATCTAAATTTACCGTTTAACTTCATTCACAGTAGCAATGGATATTGGATTAATAAATCAGAATTAGGGTGGGGAGATATATTTTATCCTTTTTGTAACGGAAGAATTCAGATAACTCATAAAAATATTAATGGGAATTTATCGCAATTAATTGAGGATGCGCACAAAATGACTTTTAAACACTCTGTGGTGGCAGATGGTATTGATCAAAAAAACTATATGAATTCTGAAAGAAATATAAATGGAGTGGTATTTCGCATTTACGGAAATACAGCATCCAGCATTCAATTTTTTGCAACCGATAGTATATCGAATTTTATTCGGGGAGCCGCTTACATATATGCTCAACCCAATCCTGATTCTTTAAAACCGATAAACGAATTTCTTGAGCAAGAAGTAATAAATATAATGGAGTCAATTCACTGGAAATAAGATATTTCAAACCCCTGAATCTTGTTTAAAGTTGCGAATCATCAACCAAGATTTAAATGCTCCATCTATTATTAAAAACCATGCTATTGAGCTTAAGATGATATGTATAGGTTGAATTATTTTAGGAATATTAAAATAATACATTAAAGCACCCAAAGTGGCCTCTACTATAAAAATTATTAATATAATACCCGCTCTAAAGCGCAAACCAGCAAGTCCTCTTGATAATCTTAAAAGATAAAAGGAAAATATTAGTATCACAAGCGAAAAACTTCGATGCACAAATACAATTGAACTCAATTTACCTACCCATCCTAATCTTGAGGCCTCTAAACCAAAAGTTTTCATCAGCACATCAACTTCTTCCCTTACTTGAGTGCCTAAAATAATTTGAATCCCCAGTAAAATAGAAACCAAAATATAAATTCTTAAAACTTTACTTCTATTTTTTACTAGGTCTTTAATGTTTCGTTCAGCAACAAAGGCATGAGTTTCCCATTCGGAACTGACACTTCGATATATCAATGCAAGCGACGCTAAAATTATAAATGCCCCTGCTAGATGAAATGTTATGTGATGTGGAATAAGATTACCATCAACAACAACTTTGCCCAGCCATGCTTCGAATAAAAGCATACAAAGAATAGCTATCATAGTCAATGACCATTTTGGATGAGAACGATATCGGAAAAAAATGAAAATTGAAGCCAGTAAAATAGGGACTCCAAGTAGCGCCCCAAGCAGCCGATTAATATATTCAATCCATGTATGAACAGGATTAAATATTGCATAATCATGTCGCTCATAGCTATTCCAATTCGAAGAATTAAATTCTAAACCCGAACTAAATGATCTGTTTGCAACTAATAATTCATAATCTTTAATTACCATTTGGCCTTCACTAAAAAATGAATTCGAAGACCAAGAAACCTGATTAATATTTGTGGGTGGAATTATTAAACCAAAACATTTTGGCCAATCTGGACAACCCATACCACTGCCCGTCATTCTAACTATGGAGCCAGCTGTAATAACAAGGAAAGTCAATATTATAGACATCTGTAATAATCGTCTTAACAGAAAAGTCCATAAAGTTGAAGGTGGTTGACTCATGACCACAAAGGTAATCTACCTTTGCCGCCTTATGAAAAGCAAATTATTGCCCTGGATCATTTTTTTTAGCCTCGTTTTTGTTTGGGGATCTTCATTCATTATCATGAAGCATGCTTTGCAAGGGTTTAGTGCCATCCAGATAGGAGCTGCAAGAATTATTTTTGCGGCATTATTTACTTTGACTTTCGCTTATCCATGCTTTAAAGAATTTCGAAGATCAGACATTCCTCATCTTATCGTAGTTGCAATTCTAGGTAATTCTATTCCCTATGTATTATTCCCGATTGCAATCAACTATATACCTTCAGGAATAGTAGGAATAACAAATTCTATGACTCCACTATTTACTCTTGTGGTTGGTTTATTTCTATATGGTAGAAAACTAAAACCTCTCAAAATTCTGGGAGTCGGCATAGGTATGTTAGGAACATTAATTCTAATCAATCCTTTTGATACTAATTCTATCATAGGATATAATTGGCCTTATATTATATTGGCATTAATTGGCGCAGCATGTTATGGTGTAAGTATCAACTCTATTGCGAAATTAAACCACCTTTCTCCCCGCGCAATCACTCTATTTGCGATGCTCGGGGCAAGCATACCCTCTATATTTATTCTCATTTTTACAGATTTTGCAGGAAGATTCGAGTATGATTCTTTTGTTTGGACTCCATTTATAGCAATAGTATTTTTAGGAATTATCGCTACGTCTTTGGCGATGGTAATCTTTAATAAACTGATATCAATTACTACTCCAATTTTTGCCGCATCTACAACATATGCAATTCCAATAGTCGCTCTTGCATGGGGTATATTTTTTGGCGAAATTTTGCTTTTAAATCATTTTTTAGGAATGATAGTAATCCTTACCGGTGTTTGGATTGTCAATAAAAAATGATATTTCTTTTAACTAAAAAAAAAAGTCAATATTTGAACTTTAATTAAATATTATTTCAAATTAGATTAATTTCAAAAGCCACCCTTTATGAAAAAGCCCTCTCTTGCTATTCAAATTATAATCGGATTAATATTAGGCGTTCTATGGGCTTTGTTGAGTTCATCAATGGGATGGAGTGACTTTACTCTTAACTGGATTTCTCCAGCTGGAGAAATTTTTATTCGATTACTTAAGCTTATTGCTATTCCTCTTGTTCTTTTTAGTATCATTTCAGGAATTAGTGGATTGAATGATACTGCGACATTAGGAAGAATGGGGATCAAGACCCTTGCCTTGTATATTACATCAACTTTAATTGCATGCTGTGTTGGGTTGTTTTTTGCCAACACATTTAAGCCCGGATATCAAACTGATCAAGAACAGCTTAAGGTAAATAGATTGTCATATGAAATATGGGTTAATGAAACGGAAGGGGTTGAGTTTTTTGATGACATTAGATTGACTGAAAACTCTCAATTCAAATCATATTTAACAGATGCAAGACAGACACTAAAAGAGCAACGCTCAAATGAGGACTTAAATAATAAAATTGCAGCAGCTTCATCATCAAAAAAAACTGGCCCATTACAATTTTTTGTTGACATGGTACCCTCGAATATTTTTGTATCCTTTAATAGCAGCTTAATGCTGCAGATTATCTTTTTCTCTCTTTTCTTTGGTGTTACATTAGTCGCCTTGCCAAAATCTAAGACCTCTCATATGATTGGCTTCATAAACAGTGGATGTCACATTTTTATAAAAATGGTTGATATAATAATGAAAGGCGCCCCTGTTTTTGTATTTGCTCTTCTAGCGGGGAAATTGGCTGAAATGGCAGGAGACGATCCAAGCAGGCTACTCGAGATATTTAAAGCACTAGGTGCTTATACCATTATTACCATTATTGCCTTATTAATAATGATTTTTGTTTTTTATCCATTAGTCATAGCATCACTAATACACAGGAAAACAAAAATAGGATTCTTTAAATCCTGGAAATATTTTTCTAAAGGAATCAGACCTGCTCAAATTTTGGCATTTTCAACTTCTTCGACAGCTGCAACTTTACCTGTAACAATGGATTGTGTTCGCGATAATCTGGGCGTGGATGAAGAAGTTGGTTCATTTGTATTACCAGTGGGTGCCACGGTAAATATGGACGGCACAGCATTATACCAAAGTATAGCAGTAATATTTATGGCACAATTTCATATGATTGATTTGACCCTAGTGCAACAAGCGACAATTATATTCACAGCAACACTTGCAAGTATTGGCGCAGCGTCTGTTCCTAGCGCCGGGTTAATTATGTTAATTGTAGTCTTAGAAAGTGTTGGACTGAACCCTGCATGGATAGCAATCATATTCCCCGTAGACCGAATAATTGATATGGTACGTACAATGTTGAATCTGACAGGAGACGCTTCAGTAAGTGTCATAGTAGGTTTATCTGAGGATAAGTTTAACATCATAGACTCTAATTAGTCGATACACAAAGATTTAATCATTCATTTTAAAAATGAAATCATTTTAAAAAAATAGTGACGGGTTTGTTTAGGTTTTAGGACTATCTTTGCCCCCCTTAACTAATCCCAGTACATATGTACGCCATAGTAGAAATAGCAGGGCTGCAATACAAAGTGCAAAAAGACCAACGTGTGTATGTGCACCGTTTGGAAGGAAACGAAGGTGATAAAGTAAAATTTGATCGCGTTCTTCTTGCCGAACAAAAAAGCACAGTAACAGTAGGCGCCCCAGTTATAGAAGGTGCAAGCGTAACCGCAAGCATTTTAAGCCATGTCAAAGCTGACAAAGTCATAATCTTCAAGAAAAAAAGAAGGAAAGGTTATGAAAAAAAGACAGGACATCGTCAACCGATGACACAAATATCCGTAACAGATATTCAATTGTCTGCGTCGAAAAAGATAGAGCAATCAGCAAAAAATAATGCCGATAAAACTCCGAAAGTAGAAATAAAAAAATCTACAAAA
>CALKDS010000014.1 GCA_938084135.1 uncultured Flavobacteriales bacterium | reverse complement strand
AAGTTAGTAAGCTTTCACCCGAAGCTACAGGTGATTTAATAGGTTCTAATTTATTGAAAAGATCCTCAGAGGTTAAAAGTTATAATGTTGTCAAAGGCTTTCTCAATTTGACACTAACAGACCAGGTAATTACGACACTTTTTGATGAAATTAAAAGAACAAATAATTTTGGTTTGAAAGATTTGGATCCTTTGTTGCCCTCTGCGATGATTGAGTACTCATCACCTAATACTAACAAGCCCTTGCATTTAGGTCATATTAGAAATAATCTCTTAGGTGACTCAATTTCAAGAATTGTCAAAGCGTCGGGAAGGAATGTCATTCAAGTCCAAATAATAAACGATAGAGGAGTTCATATTTGCAAAAGCATGTGGGCTTGGAAAAAATTTGGAGACGGAGAGACTCCCGAGAGCTCTGGTCTAAAAGGTGATCATTTAGTGGGAAAATATTATGTTTTATTCGATAAGGAATATAAAAGACAAATAAATAAAAGCGTATTAAATGGCACAGAACAAGAAGAAGCGAAAAAAACTGTCCCTTGTATTTTAGAAGTTCAGAAGATGCTTCTAGATTGGGAGTCAGGAGATAAAGAAGTAGTTCAGCTTTGGACTAAAATGAATACTTGGGTCTATTCGGGTTTTGAAAAGACATATGAACGTTTAGGTATTGTATTCGATAAAAATTATTATGAATCCGAAACTTATATTTTAGGAAAAAAAGACATCAGACAAGGTCTTCAAAATGGTGTCTTTTATAGAAAACCTGATAATTCAGTTTGGATTGATTTAAGTGCTGAGGGACTAGATGAAAAAATTATTCTGAGAAAAGATGGGTCATCTGTTTACATGACCCAGGATATTGGAACTGCAATTCAACGATTTAAAGATTTTGAAATTGACTCATTAACATATGTGGTAGGCAATGAACAAGACTATCATTTTAGAGTATTGTTTTTAATTCTCGAAAAACTAGGTTACTCATGGGCAAGGAAATTGAGCCATTTATCTTACGGCATGGTTGATCTACCAACGGGAAAGATGAAGTCCAGGGAGGGCAAGGTTGTTGATGCTGATGACTTAATGGATGAAATGGAGTTAGCTGCGAAAAAAATGTCTATTGAACTCGGCAAGTCGCAAGCATTCAGCAATTCAGAAAGTGAAATGCTCAATAAAGCTCTCGGGCATGGTGCTTTAAAGTACTTCATTTTAAAGGTTGACCCAAAAAAGAGAATGATATTTAATCCTGAAGAATCTATTGATTTTAATGGAAATACTGGACCTTTTTTACAATATACTCATGCTCGAATATCTTCCCTAATCAATAAAAAAGGGAGCCAAGTAGATTATGATTGGGATCAATTTGAACTAACTGAGAAAGAGAGGGCTCTCGTAATATTAATTGCCAAATTCCCCAAAAACATTCAAGCGGCTGCTACAGGCTTAAATCCAAGTATTATAGCTACATATTTGTATGAATTGGCAAAAGGTTTTAATAGCTTTTACCAGCAGCATTCGGTTTTAAATGCAGAAACAGCCTCAATTGCAGCGTTTCGTGTGGACTTGTGCAAAGAAGTTGCTAACGTGCTAAACTCAGGCCTTAATATTTTAGGGATAAACGCACCTGAAAGAATGTAAGACACTCTACCATTTAGCTGCGCTAGTTGCTTTTTTAATTCTTTTGGGAAGCCCGTCTTTATGTAACATAATTGATATCGTTTTATATTTTACAAAGGCTTCTGAGGCGTATATATATCCATTGCGATAGGGGCTTTCACGGTCTCCCCAAGAGTTTTTTACAATGTAATATATACCACCTTTTTGATCCTTGACCTTTCCCACGATTTGCATGCCATGATCATCCTGTGTTTGATAATTATCAAAGCCTAACTGGCGAATTTCTTGTGTTATATTCATTTCTTTATGAGGAGAAGAGAAAGCCTCGGACCTTTCATTGTCTGACATGTCGGTCCATGCTTTTGCAGGAGAGATAGCAACGCCATTTTTAAGGGAAAAGCCACGTTCGGAAACATCAGTCGCCCATGCTATTGTGAATCCATTTTCTAGAGCATGGTCAATAGAGGTCATCATCTGATCTAGTGGAACATTGTAAGACATTGCCCATGACCAGTTATCGGGGACTTCAATAGGGAACCAAGAATAGAAAGGATGGTGTGTAAAAGAGGTGATTTGAACATAATCGTCAGAATCGATTCCAAGATAATCATCGGCAAAAAGACGTGGTGTATAAATCTTCCCATTGAAAGAAAACTCTTTTGGTTCATGGCCTAAGTAAGCATCTAAAACACCATTAAATCCGGTCTTCCAAGCAGTTGATATTTTCCCATTATTCTTGTCTTTTACAGCGTCCAGTATTCCTTTTAGAGAAGCTTCAAGTTCACTATGATCATTTCCTTTAGTGCCATAATTTAAACCAGGGTATACATCTTCAGGCACAGCTCCATATTTTTTGATTACATAAAATATATCTGGTTCAGCTCCTCCTTGAGCAAAATTCAAGTTTCCGTGTAGACGAATATATTTGTCAGCTTTGTCTTGATATACTTTTCTTACAGTATACATTTCGGAAAGATCTATTTCAGGTTTACCTAACCTTATAAGCTCAGATTCTAAGAAAGCTGTCGCTGAATAACTCCAGCATGTTCCGGATCGCCCTTGATTTTTAACAGATGTTGCTTCGATATCGTAAATCGTCGTGAATTCAAATTGCTTAACATTTGATTCTCCATTATTCGCCACTTTGTTTATTAGGTCAACTTGTCCAAAAATAGAAATAGGAATAAAGAGTAATGCGATCGTTGCAGAGAGTTGTTTCATGTTTAAAAGTAAATTCATTAGTTAAGCTTTATAAGCGACAGATGGATTTTTGATTCCGTTGGAGTAGTCATAGAATCCTTTTCCTGACTTTACTCCCAAATCACCTGAAGTTACAAGGTTAATAAGCACAGGGTTCGGAGAATATTTTGATTTACCATATCCTTGATGCATTACGTTTAATATACTCAAGCAAATATCAAGACCAATAAAATCTGCTAATTGAAGTGGTCCCATTGGATGACCCATCCCAAGTTTCATTATTGAGTCAATTTCAGATACTCCTGCAACCCCATTTTGAAGGGACTCAATGGCCTCATTGATCATTGGCATTAAAATTCGGTTCGCTACAAAACCCGGATAGTCATTGCAAGCTACTGGTGTTTTACCTAATTTTTTTGATAACTGTGTTATTATAGCTGTTGTCTTTTTAGAGGTTTTATAGCCACTAATTATTTCTACAAGCTTCATTACCGGTACAGGGTTCATGAAGTGCATTCCAATTACATTTTCTGGATACTTGGTGACTGCAGCAATTTTTCCTATTGAAATAGAGGAGGTGTTAGTAGCTAAAATTGTTTCTTTTGAAACTAAAGTGCTTAAACTTGAAAAGATCTGGAGCTTTAAACTCTCATTTTCTGTGGCAGCTTCAATTACAATATCTGCAGATGTTACAGCTTGCTCAAGATTGCTGACCAATTGGATTCTCTTAAGCGATGAGCGTCCAGCATCTGTCGTTAATAGTTCTTTGCTTATCTGCCTATTAATATTTTTTTCAATATTAACTATTGATTTGGCCAATGCTTTCTCATTGATGTCAAAAAGCATTACTTCAAATCCATTTATGGCAAAAACATGGGCAATTCCATTCCCCATTGTTCCGGCTCCGATAACGGTTATTTTTTTCATGATGCGAAAGATACGCAGAGATCACTTTCCACGGCCCTGAATTATTGTCCAAACTGTATATATTAAAACTTTTATATCATTAAAAAACGACATGTTTTCAATGTAAATAAGGTCATATTTCATTCTGGATATCATTTCTTTGACATTACTGGCATATCCAAACCTAACCATTCCCCAACTTGTAATACCTGGCCTGACCTTGTAAATATGCCTATATTGAGGTGCTTGCGCTATTATTTTTTCAGCATAAAAAGACCTTTCGGGTCTTGGACCAACAATGCTCATATCTCCTTTAAGCACATTCCAAAATTGTGGCAATTCATCTAATCTATATTTTCTTAGAAACTTACCTATTGATGTTATTCGAGTGTCTTTTTCGCTACTCAATTGAGGGCCATCCTTCTCGGCATTGATTTTCATCGTTCGGAACTTGTATATATGAAATGGCCTTTTATTTCTTCCCAGTCTAGGTTGAGAAAAGAAAACTGGTCCCTTTGTAAGTCTTACCATTATTGATAGAATTATCAGTAATGGAGAAATAAGAACTAAAGTAAACACGCTAATTAAAACATCTATTAATCTCTTAGAATTTCGTTGCCACGGATTCATCGGATCAATATGCCATTCCATTAGTGGAACACCATGATCATCTATTTTTACTTGCCCTGAAAGTATTCCATATGTGTCGGGAATCATGAATGTCCTAACCCTAGATGTTTCTAAGTCTAAAATCAGCTTAGTGAGCTGGTGGTGTCTCTCGGGTGCGAGGGCTACGATACAATCTCTTATATTTAAATTATTTATACAGGTACTGATATTTTTGAGTCCTCCTACCATGGGTATGTCTCCCAAAAAACCTTGGTCATCATTTTCTTCCTCTTCGGTATTTATCCATCCAGAAAATATTTCACCTGACCAATTAGAATGCAGAGACAATGATTCTAAATTTCTCTGAAGTTCTGATCTTGATCCTATAAGAAGTGTAGGGAAGGAGTATCTTTTAGATATTATATTCCTTTGAATAATAGAGCCCATAACCATCCTATTGAAAATAGATCCTAAAAAAATAATTCCTGAAAAAATACCTGCGGTTTTAAAGTAATCCCTATAATCTGTGACATAGTCATTTAAAAGAAATGTTAAAAAATAGAAGCTGGAAAACAGAAAGCAAATCTGAATAATAAGTCTTATTTCAGTCAAACGTGATTTTCTTATTGGATTAATATAAAGGCCTATTAATGCAATAGAAAAAACCCAAAGTACTGATGTGATAAAAGCACCGAGGCTGTAAAAATCATCCCAATGCATAGCTTCTAGTCCAAACCTGGCTGGCTCTATAACCGCTTTTCTATATGAATACAGCGCAGTATATGCAATCCAAGCAGTAAGGAAGTCGCATGTCACATACGCAAGTCGCCATAATTTTTGATGAGTATTTAAATTAAAACTCTGTATTTTCATTCGTAGTAAAGAAGCTTGACATTATCAATTAAAACCGTGTCAAGTACGCCATTATTTAGTTTTGCAGAACCTATGAAAATTTTAAAAGAACTTGCCTGTGGGGAGCCTGACACTTCAGTAACCAAATTTACATAACCATGGTTCCATTCTGAGTTGGGTAAGAATGTAGCTGTGGGCATTTGAATTATTTGCCCTGGATTTATTGCAATCACACCGATGGTCAATGGGTTCGTTGTTTGGTAATCAAATTCTAAATATACATTTTCACCACCTTTTGGAAGGACGAAATTATCGATACTGCTGACTTCAAATTTACAGATTCCAGTATCTAAAATAGCCATTCCACTGTATATATTACCCTCTCCTTGTGGAGGTGAGAATTTAATGTTGGAATCAGAAGTTAGTATCCAGTTAGTATCACTTTGATTAGTAGCACTCAAGGTTCTTACTCCAGATTCAAATGTTTCGAGGCTTTTTATCTGTAAATCTCCTTGAGGAGCATCAAAATTATAGGAAACAATCTTGCTCGATCCAATAGGTAGATCAATAGTTTTCCCTTTTTCAAGGCCTATCGACAGTTCGATAGGGTTATAAAATGGATAAATGCCTCTAAATGTTGATACACCATTAATATCAATTCCTGGTTCAATCTTTAAATCATAAGATCCATCATTGTCTATTATAACGGGTATTTCTAGTGGCAATTCAAAAGCTCCAATATTATTATTATTCACTTTGATCCAGACAGAAGATATTTTCGAACTAGAATTACCATATGGTAAATTTGGGTTTGGAGACATGAATAGTTCTTGAATGTTCAAATATGCTGGCTTATCAATGGAATTGTTATCACAGCTTGCTAGTACGCCAAAACACAGGTATAAAATAAAAAAAATGAAAATCTGTTTCATGTAACAAATGTAGAGTAGTGATCCCATTGTAAATTGCCAGTTAAAAAAATACTTTTGGATACTACCAAACATCAAGGCCAAAGACAACATTTAATCGAAGTTCTCAAGGAAAAAGGCATATTTGACGACAATGTTCTTCATGCCATTGCTAACGTACCCAGGCATCAGTTTTTGGACAGTTCATTTGAAGAATTTGCCTACCGCGATGTTGCTTTTCCCATAAGGGCTAAACAAACTATTAGTCAGCCGTACACCGTTGCATTTCAATCTCAATCTTTAGGGTTAAGTAGGGGAGCTAAAGTTTTAGAAATTGGAACTGGTTCTGGATATCAAGCCGCTGTCCTTGTTGAGATGGGACTGAAAGTATTCTCCATTGAGCGTCAAAAGGACTTATTTGATTTCTCTAAAAATATTCTAATGAAATTAGGATACAATATCACACAAAAATTTGGTGATGGGTATAAAGGTATTCCATCATACGCTCCCTTTGATGGAATCATAGTAACTGCAGCGGCACCAGATGTTCCAACTGACCTTTTGGAACAACTTTCTCCCGATGGCTCCCTTATTATACCAATGGGTGAGCCCGACAAGGATCAAGTGATGAAGCGAATAAAGAAATCAACCATTTCTGAGAGCTACGAAGAAGAAGATTTAGGCAGCTTTCGATTTGTTCCAATGCTTAAGGATATTGATTCTGGAGATGGTTTTTAAAACTTAGATTTCTCTATTTGTGTCTCTGTCAATATCTCGCTCTTTAATGCTGGCGCGCTTGTCGTATAATTTTTTTCCTTTTCCAAGACCAATTTCTAATTTTGCCCAACCCTTTTTACTAAAGTAAAGCTTTAATGGAACTATACTAAACCCAACATTTTTAGTGGTTTTAATTATTTTTTTTAATTCGTTTTTTTTTAAAAGCAATTTTCTTTCACGCAGTGGTAAATGATTTGAGTAAGTACCTAGTCGAAATTCAGATATATGAAGATTTTTGACCCATAATTCTCCTTTTTCAGAGAGGTAGCAATAGCTATCTGATAAATTAGCTTTCCCTTCACGTATGCTTTTAACCTCTGTTCCATATAATTGTATACCCGCATTAAAGGTTTCTTCAATTGCATAAGAAAAACGTGCTTGACGATTTTTAACTACAGGATTCATAATGCAAATCTAACCCTACTTTTGTCGAAGCATGCTTTACTCGAAACTCATAAGACCGATATTATTTAATTTTTCAGCAGAAACTGCTCATAACATTACTATGAGCCAACTGGAATTGCTGCAAAAGTCATTCATTGGAAGGTTAATTATCGAATCAATGAGTGGCTCTGTCGCATCTAATCCAATAAAAGTTATGGGATTAGATTTCAAACACCCTGTCGGTCTTGCTGCAGGTCTTGATAAGGATGCCAAGGCTATCAGGGGCTTATTCCAAATGGGGTTTTCACATATCGAAGTAGGTACTTTAACACCCAGACCCCAGCCGGGTAATGATAAACCAAGACTTTACAGACTTAAAAAGGATCAAGCCCTAATTAATCGAATGGGCTTTAATAACGAAGGAAGTATAGCTGCATCAAAAAGATTGGTTAGTAGAGATAAGTTATGGGGAGTAGTTGGAGGTAATATTGGTAGAAATAAATTGACTGTTAACGAAAATGCTGTTGAGGACTACTTACTATCAATGAATCATTTAAGAGCTGTTGTTGATTATTTTACGATAAACATATCCTCACCAAATACCCCTGGTCTCAGAGATCTTCAACATGAAAAAGTATTAAAACATCTTTTAGAGAAGATATATGAAGAAAATCAGGTATCCGATGATCCAAAACCTTTAGCTGTCAAAATATCTCCTGATCTATCCAAAAATGAGATTCAATCCATATCAAAACTTGCTGTTGATTGCGGGTTTAATGGAATAATAGGTACAAATACTACAACTGGCCGAATTGGTTTAAGTATCAACGACAGAGCTATTAAAAAGATTGGTAATGGTGGCCTTTCCGGTAGGCCCTTATCAAGACATAGTACAGATGTAGTATCGTGGATTAAAGAAGCCGTTGATGATTCAACAGCCGTTATTGGAGTAGGGGGAGTTTTTACTGAACAAGATGTTTTAGATAAAAGAAATGCTGGTGCTGACCTCGTCCAAGTTTACAGTGGATTTGTTTATAACGGACCCTCAATGATACATGATATTCAAGGGGCATGGAAAAAATAGAATTTATCGAGTGCCCCAGGGATGCCATGCAAGGACATTCTAGAATCTTTTCAATAAATGAAAAAGTTTCTTATCTCAAGACTTTAATGCCTGTTGGCTTCTCTGCCATTGATATTGGTAGTTTCGTATCAAGTCAATCAGTTCCTCAAATGAAAGACACATCTGCTGTTCTTGAGGTACTAATTGACTCAAAAGGAAATAATGAATTTTTAACAATTGCGGCCAACAGGAGAGGAGTTTATTCTGCGATTGACCATAGAGCAGTGGATATAATTGGCTATCCATTTTCAGCAAGTGAAACTTTCCAGAAGCGAAACACAAACCGTTCGAGAAAACAGGCGTTAGAAGAATTAAAAAGACATGCAGAGCTAATAGATAGTAAGAATAAGAAACTTGTAGTTTATATATCAATGGCTTTTGGAAACCCATATGCCGAGACTGTTTCTAATCAAGAAATCCTTGATTTCGTTGGTATAATACATAACATATCAAATTTTGAAGCCATATCTCTTAGTGATACTGTAGCAAAGGCAAATCCTGCTTCGATAAAATCATTGGTAATGCTTATTAAAAATAATTTTACGGATCTGAATTTAGGTCTTCATCTTCACGTACCAGAAAGGACAGCTCTTGGTACCGGCTTATTGCAAACCGCTTGGGATTGTGGGATAAGGAGATTTGATTCGGCACTGCTGGGATATGGAGGGTGCCCATTTGCAGAGGACTCTCTTTCTGGAAATCTACCAACAGAGTCTTTATTATCATTTGCAAATACAGTTAATGCTGATAATGATATCAATGCTATCGCGCTAGAAGTAGCGCATAATTCAGCAAGAGATCTTTTTATTTAAATCTTTATTTAGTTTGAATTACTTTTGTATTGTTGACGGGTTTCTATTTTTTAGAAACAATAGGGAATTCAGTGTAAATCTGAAACTGTACCCGCAGCTGTATGCTTCAATGCTTCAATGTAATTGCCACTGACAAGGATCGGGAAGGCGCAGAGAAGGGGAGTTAGTCAGAAGACCTGCCCGCAACCATAAGCCCGTCAATGCCGGGAAGAGCGTTGAAGAGAATGATGCAGAAGCAATTACTGACCCTCATTGGGTTAACGGTTTCTTGTTTTAAATGCTATTGTTACAGTTTGGACACATCCGTTGTTCTTAATACTGTGCCGATATCTTCATTCCTATTTGTGGAATCAAAAATTTCTAAATCTCTTCTTTCTACATGGGATGAGTTGCCTTCCGACCCTTTAGGAACTTGGATGAGAGGAATAGATACCAGGGCAATAAGTCCAGGTTCATCAATTACAATAAACCGCGAGGGGTTACCTTCAAATTATTCTCAATTCATAGTTAATGGGCATCTTTTTCAATCCCCGGATTTGGGAGTAGTAGATGTGAGTTTGATTCCCAAATATGGTCAGATATTTTCGCATACGACTGGAGATTTAAGCCCTGTGATCGGATCAGGTCTTGGAGGATCTATATATTCAAGCCGTCCTAGTAATAGTAATTCGATTCAATTATCAACTTCGAGTATTGGAAGTGTGGGTATCGGTGGAAGTTGGTCATTTTTCAATCCTAAACCGAATCAAACTATCTCAGTATCACTTGGGCACGATGCTTGGACACATGATTATGCATATTCTAATTATTTAGGAGAAAGGTTGAAGAGAATTGGTGCTCAAGGATCGAGATCTGAATTTAGCGTGTCCAGTAGATCCATAAATCCCGAATCAAAAATTTGGAGTAGTCAGTCTGTTTATGGAGTTAACATGGTTAGGGGGCTTCCTGAGCCTAGCACAGCTGCTTACAGGACGGGGGCCAACCAAACGGACAGCAGAATACAATTAAATAATTCAATTGGCTATTCAAAAGGAAATTATTCTTTAGAGACTCGGCAAAGTGTTTTTTACAGCAATCAATCATATTCTAATCCGTTAAGCGATATTTTGGATACAAATTTTTCAAATGGATCTTCGCTTGAGTTCATAAATATTTGGAAGTGGGGGAAACTCTCGCTTTCTAATCAAAGTCAGGTCCAATATTTTGCAATTTCTGGACAAAATAAACCAGACACAGGCATTACAGCGATTAGCAATTTAACATCGCTTACACATCGTATATCTGAAGGACGATACATTATTCTGTATAATAAAACATCATACCAGGATTTAATCATCGGAATTGGGGGAAATAGTCCAGGATTACAGTTTTTTATGGAGCGAAGGAAAAGAGAAGTGGATATTCATTTGAAAAGAATTTTCAGATTACCAACGATGAATGATCTTTTTTGGTCACCAGGAGGAAACCCTAATCTAATTCCCGAGTCAGGATGGGATTTAAAAGCTTCGTTCAGCCTCCGTAACAAACACAATATCTTCAAGTTCGAAGCGTACGCAGGGAGATTAAATAATGGAATTATATGGAGACCAAACGGTCTTTTCTGGCAACCGATAAATGAATTTTTAATTACTCGATATGGTATAAATAGTTCATGGCAAGTCAAATGGCCCTCTGAACTCGTACAATTTGAGATTCAAGCTTTACAAAGTGAAAATGCCGACAATCTTCCTATTCCATACTCAACACCATTGCGCCTTCGAATGATATATTCAAAGCAAATCCAATATGGGAAGTTGGGTTTTATGGGCTTGTACCAAATGGGGGTGCCAACACTTTGGACTACTAACCGATCAAGCGATTTACCGAATTCCAGCAATCTAAGCTTGTTTTATGAAAATAAAATATTTGAATTCAAGAATAAGTCTTCAATTGAAATCCAATTCAGACTTGAAAATATAATGAATCAGCAAATTGTGTTTCAAAGAAACTATCCTATGCCGGGAAGACATATTAATCTTTCTTTCCAAATTAATTTCTAATCAAACACCAATAAAATCCAATCATGAAACAAATGAAAATTACATTTTCTTTACTCTTATCGTTTTCTTTTTTAATATCATGTAATCCTGACCCGGACCATGTTGATCCATCTTATCCGTATCTCGAAAATGGCTTTTTGGTTATGAATGAAGGGGCATTTCAAGGAGGTATTGGCACGCTATCATTTACTTTCGGGGATAATTCAGGTTTTGATTCTGTAAGAAATGACGTTTTTCAAGAAATTAATGGAAGAAGTTTAGGCAACTTAGCTAATTATACCCTCAAGGATGATTCATATATCTATGTTGTGATGAATGGAGCAGCAACTGTTGAGATATTGGATAGAATTACGCTAGAGTCAAGAGGTACTATTACGGGTTTCAAATCACCCCGTCAAGTCATAAGCCTTAATGATGGGTATA
>CALKDS010000013.1 GCA_938084135.1 uncultured Flavobacteriales bacterium | reverse complement strand
ATCTTGATTAGAGAACCATTGAATTTCTTCGTTTTTAGGATATAATTCACCTGTCCAGTCTGAAAAATATAGATTCATTTTTCTATGAGTTAAAAGGTGTTTTTTATATTTAATATTAATCTCTTGAATATTGTTATTTTTTTTTGCTAACTCCCAATCTTCAAAATTTAATTCTAAGGGTGTCCAAAGGCCACCCCAAATACCGGTTTTCGGTCGCAGGATGAACCCATATTTATCATTTTTGCTCAGGAATACATAGAATTTATCTACTTCTTTTATTTTTATGGATTTTAGTTTAACTGGAAAATCATTCTGGTTTCCAAATTTTCTAGAGATACACTTCTCTTTAAACGGACATGCTGGGCAATTTGGTTTTCTAGGTTTACAGATGGTTGAACCAATATCCATTATGGCTTGATTACTATCTCCAGGTCTTTTTTTTGATAATAGTGGCAATGCTAGTGCCCATATTTCTTTAATCGTAGTTTTTTTTTCAATTGGAGAACTTATTGCAAAGAGTCTGGAGTAAACTCGCAATGCATTTCCGTCAAGAGCAGGTGACACTTCTCCAAAGCAGATAGAGGATATAGCAGCTGCGGTGTATGGTCCTATTCCTGGAAATTTTAATAGCTCTGAAGATGTTTTTGGGAATTCACTTTGAAACTTTGAGACTACAATATGAGCTGTTTTATAAATGTTTCTCGCTCGGCTGTAATATCCCAAACCTGACCACAAAGCCAATATTTCTGACTCTTTTGCCTTTGAAAGACTTTTGACAGTGGGGAATTCCTTCAAAAATTTTTCCCAATATTCAAGGCCCTGATCTATCCTAGTTTGTTGCAATATTATCTCACTTAACCATATTGCATATGGGTCTTTTGTACTTCGCCAAGGCAAGAAGCGTTGATGATTGTCAAACCACTTTATTAGATCGGTTTGCATTTTATTTATCATAATTGTTGAATCACTTACAATTGCCTAACTTTGCCGCCGCTAATTTAAACCCATTTTAAGGGCTCACATAAAAAATAATTCAACATGACAAAAGCGGATATTGTTACTCGCATAGCAGATAGAACTGGCATGGAAAAGTCAGATGTTTTAGCCGTTGTAGAAAATTTCATGCGAGAAGTTAGGACCAATATGGAGTCTGGAGAAAACGTATACTTAAGAGGTTTTGGAAGTTTTGTTTTGAAAAAACGAGCTGAAAAGACTGGTCGCAATATCTCGAAGAACACCACATTAATAATTCCTGCTCATTATATTCCAGCTTTTAAGCCTGCAAAGACTTTTGCTGGAAAAGTAAAGAGCAATGTTTCAATAAATAAATAAATCAGATTAAATGAATCGTTCGCGGACATTGGCAATAGGATTAGTAGTCATTTTAACTGCTACTATTTTGTTGTTTCCGAACGTTTTGAAAGAGACCGAAAAGAGCATTGAAAAAACAAGCCCCTTGGATGAAAAAGTTCAAGTCGCTGTGAAAATGATAGAGTCGGGGAACGGTAATCCCATGGAAGCTATTTTTTCTCTTAGAGAAGTAGTTGAAACAGATTCAAATCATCGAGATGCTCAATTTTATCTTGGACAATTTTCGATAATGTCCGGGCAATGGAGCAAGGCGGAAAATCGTTTTGTAAAGGTTTTAAGAATTGACCCTTCTGATGCTTTTGCTATGGAATCTCTGGCGATAGCTAGATTTCAGCAAGGAGATATAGAAGGAGCTATTAAAGATCTGATTTTTTTTTTAGAAGCATATCCAAACTCATCCCGCGATTCCGAATTGAGAACTCTTTTAGAGAGTTATCAAGGGGAAAGTCAATCGGAAGTCGATAAAGTTCAATGATTGTCTCATTTAAATTAATAAATTATGCCTAGCGGTAAAAAAAGAAAGCGCCACAAGATGGCAACTCACAAAAGGAAAAAGCGCTTGCGCAAGAACCGTCATAAGAAGAAATAAAAATAAATAGTTATGCGTACCGAGTTAATCATTCAAGCGAATGAGTCGAACGCAGTTATTTCTCTTCTCAAGGATGGTCGTTTAGTTGAGCTAGTCAATGAAGATGCAAAACAGCAGTTTTCAGTTGGTGATGTGTATTTAGGTCAGGTGCGAAAACTCGCAACCAGTTTAAATGCCGCTTTTATAGATGTAGGATATGAAAAAGATGCTTTTCTACACTATCATGACTTAGGGCCACAAATTTCTTCTTGGTTATCCTTTAATAAAAAAGTTCACCTAGGAAAACAGTCATCTAATATTGCTGATTTCGGTTTACTTCCCCTAATTAAAAAAGACGGGGACATGGAGAACACCATTAAATCAGGAGATGAAATTCTGGTTCAAGTGGTAAAGGAACCCATTTCGACGAAAGGTCCAAGGGTTACATCTGAGATATCAATCGCCGGACGATTTATCGTTCTGGTTCCGTTTACGGATAGAATATCCGTATCTCAGAAGATCCGAGAAAGAAAAGAGAAAGATAGACTGCGTAAGCTTGTTCAATCCATACGGCCAAAAGGCTTTGGTGTCATAGTTCGCACTGTTGCTGATGGAGCATCCCCTGAAGATTTAAAGGCTGATTTAGCCGATTTATTGAAAAGGTGGAAAATTTTACATAGAAATCTTCGTAATGCAAAACCTCGTAAGTGCGTTTTGCAAGAGATGGACAGGGCAAGTGCATATTTGCGAGATGTATTTAATGATTCTTTTGACCAGATTGTTGTAGATAATGAAGGCTTACATGCTGAAATAAAGGAATTTATCCAATCTATCGCTCCTGAAAAATCTTCAATTGTAAAGTTTCATAATTCATCTGTTCCAATTTTTCAGCAATATGGTGTCGACCGACAACTGAAATCTGCATTTGGTAGAACTGTTAATATGGGTAAAGGAACATATTTAATTATTGAGCATACGGAAGCAATGCATGTAATTGATGTAAACAGTGGAAATAGATCTAGTAGAGGAGAAAGTCAAGAAGAAAATGCTTTAGCTGTAAATTTAATGGCGGCAGAAGAAATTGGTCGTCAGCTTAGGCTCCGTGATATGGGTGGTATAATTTGTATTGACTTTATTGATATGAATACCGCTGAGCATCGTAAGGCTTTGTTTGAAAAAATGAAGGAAGTCATGTCTGTTGATAGGGCTCGACATAAGATTTTGCCTCCATCAAGATTTGGGTTGATAGAAATTACAAGACAGAGGGTTAGGCCTGCAAAAAGAATTGAGACCAAGGAAGAAAACCCAGACACCTTGGTTGAAGCTCCAATTACTATGATCACTGCTCTTGAGCAAAAATTTGATCAAATTGTTGGACGAATGAAATCAAAAGGCAGAAATGAGACCATATATCTTCATGTACATCCTTTTATTCATGCATACTTAACAACAGGATATTTATGGAATCGACGATTTAAAAAATGGTCGCGTTCATATGGTATGAAATTGGAAGTTGTTGAAAGAGATGCATTTAAAATGTTGGAGTATCGTTTTGCAGACTCCAAGAATAGAAAAATGGGTTAATTTTTTTGAAAATAAATACATGTTAAAGCGGTTAATAGCCGCTTTAACTATTTTTAGAAGATTATGTTTAAGCGTAAAAAGATTTTTGACTTTGAAATTGCCAAGGAATCAATTCGAAAATATTGTACTTTCCAAGAGCGCTGTCAGAGTGAGGTGAAAAATAGATTGGTTCAAATGGGTTTATCTATTAAAGTTGTGGATAATATATTATCAGACTTGATTTTAGAAGGTTATTTATCCGAAGAAAGGTATGCTCAGGCTTATGTTAGGGGAAAATTTAAAATAAAAAAATGGGGAAGAATTAAGATTAAGCAATCCCTCATTTCAAAAAGAGTAACGCTTAAATGTATAAAAATTGGACTTTTAGAAATTAATGAAATTGAATATCGAAATTGCTTAGAGAATTTAATTTCGAAGCGTTTATTAATTTATCCACAGAAATATAGCAAACCAGCACTGTTAAAATATTTTCAAAATAGAGGTTTTGAAAATCATTTAATACTGGAGTTGATTCAGGAAAAAGTTGACAGTGCCTCAAATAAAACTTGAACATCCTTTTCTTTTATGTCGAGATGAGTAACGATTCTCATCCATTCTTTATCCATAAGTATGATGAGAATATTTTTTGATCGCAAATGATTAAAGAGGTCAAGAGTACTTATTGAGCTTTTCACTTTAAACAATAATATATTACTTTCAACAGGCTTTATTTCAAATATGTATTCAAGTTTACTCATGTATATGAAGATTCTTTGGGCTAAATCATGATCTAAGGATAAACGGTTAATATTATTTTGTAGGGCATAAATTCCAGCTGCAGCGAGATAACCGCTTTGCCTCATTCCTCCTCCAAAACGTTTCCTTACCCTTTTACCCTGCGATATAAAGTCCTTACCACCTAGGAGTAGAGACCCTACTGGAGCTCCAAGTCCCTTGCTTAAGCATATGGATATGGAATCAAAGAAGTGATAGTCTTCTGGAGATTCATTATCTCTAACAATTGCATTAAATACTCTTGCTCCATCTAAATGATAATTGAGGCCATTAGATCTTGCTGTTAAACCTAGATCTTTAAGTAATGACATTCCTAAACATGTTCCACCTCCTTTGTTTGATGTATTTTCTACAACAACTAGTCTGCTCTGTGCTGCATGGACATCAATTTCAGGTTGGATAAGACGATTTATATCATTTGGAAAAATTCGCCCAAAGTCATCGCCACCTGTTCTGATCTGAACTCCGGAATTAAATGCAACGCCACCGCCTTCATAGTTGTAAATATGTGACAATGGTGAACATATTAATTCTTCACCGGGTCTGCAATGTACATTTATTGCAATCTGATTTGTCATGGTTCCTGAAGGACAAAATAGTCCTGCTTCCATGCCGAACATCTCAGCCGCTAATCTCTCTAGCCGATTAACGGTGGGATCATCACCCAATACATCGTCACCAATAGGAGCCTTGTTCATTGCGTCAAGCATTTCTTTTGTGGGTTTCGTAACGGTATCGGAACGAAAATCAGCTATAGTATTTTCCATAGAACCAAGGTAGTCATCACCTTACTTTTGTACTATGGTTTCAAATGATCAACTAAAAGATTTTAAATCGCGATTAATAGTTCTCAAGAATTTTATTAGACCCGACGAGCGTAAAGTAAAATTACTTAATGAGGAAGAGCTAACAATTGATCCTGATTTTTGGAAGGATTCAGCTCGTGCTGAATTAGTGATGAAAAATATCCGAGAAATAAAATATTGGATTCAGGGATATGATAAGATTGTATCTCTTTTTGGAGAAGTGGAAATATCACTAGACTTCTTTAAAGAGGGAGGTCTTTCAGAATTAGAGGTTGATGAGGCAGTTCAAAAATTTGAAATTGAGCTTGGTGATATGGAATTCAGAAATATGTTATCTGGAGAAGAAGATAAATTATCCTGTGTCATACAAATTACTGCTGGTGCAGGAGGGACAGAGTCTTGCGACTGGGCTGGAATGTTAATGAGAATGTATCTAAGATGGGCAGAACGAAATAATCATAAAGTTAAAGAGTTAAACTTCCAGGAAGGGGATGTGGCTGGGGTGAAAACGGTAACATTGGAAATTGAGGGAGATTATGTTTTTGGATATTTGAAAGGAGAAAATGGAGTTCATAGATTAGTTAGAATTAGTCCTTTTGATAGCAATGCGAAAAGACACACATCATTTGTTTCGGTCTATGTTTACCCACTCGTAGATGATACCATTGAAATTGAGATTAATCCAGCAGATATTGAAATTACAACTGCCCGTTCAAGTGGTGCTGGAGGACAAAATGTAAACAAAGTGGAAACCAAAGTACAGTTAAATCACAAACCATCTGGTATTCAAATTCAGTGCTCCGAAACCCGCTCGCAGCACGACAATCGTTCAAGAGCAATGCAAATGCTGAAATCTCAACTTTATGAAATTGAACTCAAAAAGAAATTGGCTCATCGGGACGATATTGAAGCTGGGAAAATGAAAATAGAATGGGGCTCGCAGATTCGAAATTATATACTTCACCCATACAAACTGGTTAAAGATGTTAGGACTGCTTTGGAGTCTACAGATCCAGATTCAGTTCTGGACGGCAATATTGATGGTTTTTTGAAAGCTTATTTGATGGCTGACGGAACGGCAAATAAGGATCTTGACAGTGAATAGCATTTTAAATTAAATGCCGAGATCGATGCTAAAGTGCAATGCGCACTTTTGTAACTTAGAGTTTATGATCATTAAGTTCTTATCCAGATATTTATTTTTCATTTCCATAATTGGAAGTTTAAATGCTCAAGTAATTATTCATGATCGGGCTTCAGGCCAATTTATTCCGAATAAAGGACAATGGCCAAAAGAGGTTAATGCTCAACTTCACACTGATAATGCAAGAATTTGGATTCTTAAAGATGGTCTGAGATTTGCTCTAAGAGGTCCCGGAGAAAATGATACAAACAATTTTTATGTGTTTACCGAACGATTTGAAGGCTCTAGACAAGGAGAATGGATATCTATGGAACCTACAAAAAGCGTATTTAATTATTTTATATCTGGAACTAAAGAAATAACCCAAGTTAGTGGATTCAGAAAAGGGCGAATGGAAAATCTTTATCCTGGAGTTTCTCTGATTTTTGAGCTTAATGATTTTGGAGAATTAAAGACAACATGGATTAGTGAAGAACCCGATCAATTAAATCTCTTGGGGAGTCGTTTTGAAGGAGTTAATGGTATTCAATCC
The DNA here is from genome assembly GCA_938084135.1 of uncultured Flavobacteriales bacterium. GTDB lineage: Bacteria > Bacteroidota > Bacteroidia > Flavobacteriales > Schleiferiaceae > TMED14. Next base: position 2,512 of record CALKDS010000013.1, on the reverse strand, counting down.
AAGTCTAACCATTTATTTATTGATTTGCCTGTTGGGCAGTTAACTATTGATTGTCCGATTGCCAAAACTCGAAAAGGAAAGTCAAAAGTACATTGGCGAAAAACCAATAGTATTTGGCGACCAGTTTCGAAAAAATCAATTTTGATTGATCCAGTTTACCGCTTTTCCACATTTTCCGGTTCAATAAGTGATAATTTCGGTTATACCGCAACATATGATAAAAAAGGTCGAACATGGGCTGGGGGTGTAGTTTTCGGTGGGCAATTCCCATATTTTAACGGAATTCAAAGTTCATTTGCTGGTGGTGCTACTGATTTAGCACTAATGTTATTTTCATCAGATGGTACGGGATTGCTATCAGGAACATTTTTTGGCGGAAATAATAGAGAACAGCCTCATTCGATGATGGTTGCTTCCAACGGAGATTTATATGTTCTTGGCGTATCCGGTTCAAATAATCTTGCCGTATCGGTAAATGCTTATGATAGTTCTTTTAATGGGGGTAGTTCTATTTATGGAGGAGGTCAGACATTCAATTCTGGGACAGATATGTTTATTCTTCGCTTGGACTCTACTGGGTCTATAAAAAAAAGTATGACATACATTGGAGGCTCTGGAAATGATGGTATTAATGAATTTGGAACTTTAAATTATGGAGATGAGGCAAGAGGTGAAATATTAACTACATCAAATGGTATTTATATTGCGTCCAGTACGAAATCAATAGATTTTCCAACTACAAATGGAAGTAGTTTGGGTGGGGTTCAAGACGGTATTTTAATTAAAATGAGCTCCGGGCTCGATACCTTGCTTTGGTCTTCTTATTATGGTGGTTCCAATATGGATGCTTTATTTGGATTGGTTGAGTTATCTAATCAAAATGAAGATTATTTATTTGCAGTAGGTGTTTCTGAATCTGATGGTCTTGCGGATTCAATATCATTTCAACCTTTAAGAGCCGGTGTTGAAGATGCATGGATCATTAGAGTTGACATAAATAACGGAACCCTCGAGAAAAGCACTTATTTTGGAGGGTTAGACTCGGATTACGGTTTTTTAGTTGCACATAATAAAATTGGATCTTTTAAGGCAGTGGGAGACTCTAACTCCATTGTGATAGTTGGAAACAATAAGAGTAACTTAACTTCCGTAAATAGTTCTTGGTTTCAATCATCTTCATCTCAATATTTTTTGTGGACTAATAGCGATTTAGACTCTATTTACAGAATACAAACATTTGGTAGTGGTAACTTGATTGACCAGAATGTTTCTCCTACAGCTTTAATGATCGATGAGTGCGGTAGTCTTTACTTTTCGGGCTGGGGTGGTGCGACAAATACAGGAGGATCAACTAATGGGCTCTTTTGCACGACAGATGCTCTTCAAAAAAATACTGACGGTAGTGATTTTTATTTTCTGGTTATAGGAAATGACAGTAATCCTGTCTATGCAAGCTATTTTGGAGATCCTAATTCCTCTGAACATGTAGACGGAGGGACTTCACGTTTTGATCCTAATGGAGTTATTCATCAAGCAATTTGCGCAGGTTGTGGAGGAAATTCGAATCTCCCAATATTTCCTCATAATGCATATTCGAATACAAATGGCTCGACTAATTGCAATATGGCTGCAGTCCAGATTGCTTTTGAAATGCAAAAAGTTGATTTTAATTTATCGTTAATTGTTGATACAATTTGTAGTGGCTCAGTTGCGGAAATATCAGGACAGGCATCGAGATGTGATTCTACTTTTATTTCTTGGGGAGATGGACAAACTTTATCCAGTGTAAGTCCTGTTGGTGAAAAACATGTATTTAGTCAGCCTGGATTTTATAATATCTCCATTTATGGAAGTGACTTTTTATGTGGAACTGATATATCGACGAGCCTATCGATATACGTAACTGTTCCTGAGCCTCCTTTGGCAGGAATGGATATATATTTTGACTCTTGCGATGCCTCATCTGCTATTATTTTGATCCCATCGGACAGTGCTAAAGGACATTTTTTTTATGTCTCCTGGGGTGATGGCGTAGATGCATATTATTCAAATAATGACTCAATTTTTCATTTTTATAATGAAGTTTATTTCCCGATTGAATTGACAATCGTGGCATTAGATACAATCTGTAATTTGAGCGATTCCGTATCATATTCAATACAATATAGAGAACCTCTTGGGGATATAGATTCAAAAATAACGGTAGATCCATGTACTTCGATTCCCATGGTAATTGCTAAAGCTTCCGCCACAAATTCTACCAAAATATTTTGGTATCTAAATGGGTTTTCTTCTCTGCCATTAACTGGAACTGAAGTAGCCTGGGCCTTACCCGCGTCAGGTGAATATTCAATAGATATTGTTACATGGGACAGCATATGTTCAAATTGGGATTCCACGGTAGTAACTTATATTTCTTTTTCCCCTAATGGAGATTCAATTATTTTTCCAAATGTATTTACTCCGAATAATGATGGCTACAATGATTTTTTGAAATTATCATCTTTTGGGG
>CALKDS010000012.1 GCA_938084135.1 uncultured Flavobacteriales bacterium | reverse complement strand
ATTAAAACTCCAGAATTTAATATCTCCATTGCACCAAAAATATATGGTTCTAATAGTATTCGAGATAGTATTTTTAATTCAATATCATCGGTTGAATTAGGAGAATTAATTTATAAGTACTCAGATCTTGGTTACTACCTTTTTCAAAGATTTATCGAGGAGCAACAAAAATCAGGATTAGATGAAATTGTACATTCCCAATGGTATAAACCCATGGGCCTATCCATGACATATAACCCACTTGAACATGGTTACAAATATTTTGATATTGCTCCTACCGAAAATGATCTAGTTTTTCGAAAACAACAAATTCGCGGAACAGTTCATGATCAGGGGGCTGCGCTTCTTGGAGGTGTTGCCGGCCATGCAGGGATATTTTCGAATGCTTTCAGCGTTGGTCAAATAATGCAACTTTATTTAAATGGCGGCAATTTCAATGGTTATAAATATTTGGATTCTAAAACACTGAAACGTTTTGTTGCATGCTATTCATGTGAAACTGGAAATAGGAGAGGACTAGGTTTTGATCGTCCTCAAAAGGAGGGTGATGGGCCTACATGTGGGTGTGTAAGTGATAATAGTTTCGGACATACTGGATTTACTGGTACTTTTGCTTGGGCTGACCCTGAATCTGGAATTATCTTAGTATTTCTTTCTAATCGTATTTTCCCTAACGCAGAAAATAAAAATATATATGAACTTGACATTCGGACTAGAATTCAGCAGGTCATTCAGGATTCTATTCTTTAGTTTTTTCATTAGTGCTTATGCCCTTGATGGTCAAATAAATAAATTTGAATTTAGCTCATCTGTAGATTCTACTTTTGTTAATTATTTTGGTAATGGGAAGCCACAAAGGATACAATTATTTGAGTATGGATTGTTAAATGGCCCTTCATGGGAGTTTCATTCTTCGGGTCAAATAATGATACATAATCAATGGTCTAAAGGTTTGAGAAATGGATTAGAATTAACTTTTGATCAGGCAGGAAAAAAAATAAAAAGCACAACTTGGTTAGACGGCAGATTGCATGGAGAAGAGCTTGTTTATTATCCAACTGGAGTTGTTCAAAAGAGAACAATTTGGTCTTTGAATTTAAAACATGGTTTATCAATTTGGTATCATGATAATTCTATAGAGGCTGCGATTTATCCATACAGCAGAGGGAAAATAGATGGGGATGTTATTTATTTTGATTCGAATGGATTAGAGGTGTCTCGTAAAGAATATCAAAATAATGAACTCATAAAGAAAATTAAGAGATGAGAATAGGGATTATTTGCCATCCGACTTACGGAGGTTCTGGCGTAATGGCAACGGAGCTTGGGAATTTCTTAGGTAGACAGGGTCATAGTATCCATGTAATAAGCAATGCTTTACCGGTTAGATTAGATCGGTTAAATGGAAATATAAATTTTCATGAGGTTATGGTAGATGCATATCCTTTGTTTCAGTATCAGCCTTATGAATTAGCCCTGGCAAGTACAATTGTTGAAATTGTTCGCAAAGAGCAACTTGAAATATTACATGTCCACTATGCTATACCGCATGCTTACGCTGCATATATGGCAAGGGAAATTTTAAAAGATCAAAGTATTTTTATTCCAGTAATTACTACGCTGCATGGAACTGATATTACTCTTGTGGGTAAAAAGCCAGTGTACAAGGCAGCAGTTTGTTTTTCAATAAATCATAGTAATTATGTTACGGCAGTAAGCAAAAGCCTAAAAGAGCAAACTGAAAGTCTTTTTGAGATTAAAAATCCAATAGAGGTCATACCAAATTTTGTCAATATCGCAGGTTATGGTCGCGCAGATGGAGAATTAAGACAATTATTTGCATCTAAAAATGAATCCATTATATGCCATGTTAGTAATTTTCGTCCGGTTAAAAGAATTTTGGATGTCATTAAAATTTTTAATAAAATCCAAGAGGAAAAAGATTCTATATTGATGAGGGTAGGTGATGGTCCTGATAGAGTAGCTGCTGAGCAATTAGTTGATCAGTTAGATATAAATGAAAAGGTATTTTTTAGAGGTAAAACTTTTGATGTGAAGTCGTTGCTGGGAATATCTGATATTTTTTTGTTGCCCTCTGAAACAGAGAGTTTTGGGTTGTCGGCGTTGGAGGCTATGGCTTCCTACGTTCCAGTAGTAGCATCACGAGTTGGCGGGCTTGGTGAGGTAGTTGATCATGAAATAAATGGATATCTGGAAAATATTGGAGACATAGATGCAATGTCGAAAAGAGCTTTGGAGCTCTTAACTAACGAGAGCAAAATGTCAAGTTTTTCTGCTTCGTCAAGAGCGAAAGCAGAATCTTTCTCTATGTCGCAAATTAGTGAAACGTATTTAGGGCTTTATCAAAAAATTATAGATGAGAAAAAACAATAATTTTAAGTCTGGACCTCAAAATAATAATCCTTTTTCTGAAGCCCTAGCAAATGCATTAGGAAATGTTAATAGAGAATCAAGAGTTTCGTTGAATACAGAAGAGAATGACATTAATAAAACTGAAATTTCTTTAAAGGGTTTGGTGGAGATTTATTTTGAAAAGAAAGGTCGTGCCGGGAAAACTGTTACCTTATTAGACTTCAGTAATGCAGAAGGAGACGGTTTGGTTTCTTTGGCAAAATCCATAAAAGCTTCATGCGGTGTTGGGGGTAGTTTGAATGGTGTTGTGCTGCTTTTACAGGGAGATGTAAGAGATAAGTGTGAGAAATACTTGATGAACTTAGGATTAAAATCAAAAAGAATCGGGGGGTGATTTATATCGAGAGCTTACATAATGATAGAATAAAAAAGTTAGTTCATTGGTTAAATAAACCTGCCTTAAGAAAACGAGATCAAGTTTTTTTAGTAGAAGGAGAGAGAGAAATAACTCGGGCTATTCGATCGGGTTACAATTTAAAAGACTTATTTATTTCTAAAGAATCAGAATTGATCAATGTTTTCCCAGTAAAGAATCCAATAATCTGCTCAAAGGAAGTATTTGCAAAACTTGTAATCCGAAGAGGTACGGTTAAATCCTTAGCTGTTTTTTCAAGACCCAAAAATGGTTTGGCTGATCTAAAATTATCGAAAAACCCGTTTCTTTTAATTATCGATGGTATTGAAAAGCCAGGGAATATTGGTGCTCTAATGCGAACAGCAAATGCTGCAGCGGTAGATGCAGTAGTATTTTCATCTTTAAAATGTGATCCATTAAGTTCACATTCCATAAGAAATAGTTTAGGGGGGATTTTTAATACTCCGTGGTTTGAATCGAATAGTTTTGATGTCCAAAAATTTCTAATAAATAATAATTTGAAATGTTATTTAATGGATCTAAATGGTAAGGATTTATCTTTAGATACAGACCTGGGGGTGCCTTGTGCTATTGTTTTGGGTTCAGAAGATAAAGGGTTGGGGGAAAGTTGGCAAAATAATAATTTCCAAAAATTAAAAATCCCAATGAATGGTATTGTAGACTCGTTGAATGTTAGTGTTGCAGGTGCAGTTATGTTATATGAAGTTCTAAGACAGCGCAGATTAAAGAAAGTTCGCTGATTAAATTCATGAATATTTTTCTTTTAAAGATTTTGAATAAACATGGATGTAGGAGATTTAGTTTCTTTCCGAAATTTTTCAAGTTCACCTTGGAAAACTAAGTGCCCACCATCTTCACCTCCTTCAGGACCTAATTCAATTATCCAATCTGCGTTAGAAATAACATCTGTATGGTGTTCAATAACTAAAACAGTATGTCCTAAATCAATTAACGCATTGAAAGAGTCAAGAAGTTTTTGAACATCATCGAAATGAAGTCCAGTAGTTGGTTCATCAAAAACAAAGAAAATCGGATTAATTGAGTTGCCCTTTGACAAATAATACGCCAGTTTAACTCTTTGACCTTCACCTCCAGATAGAGTAGAACTTGTTTGTCCCAACTGCAAATAGCCTAACCCTACATCAATGAGTGGCTGAAGTTTTATTGAAATTTTCGATAATTCACAACTCTTGAAGAAAACAAAGGCTTCATCAACTGTCATGCGCAAGACATCTGAAATATTCTTCCCGTTAATTTCGACACCAAGAATATCATCTTGAAATCTATTCCCATTACAATGTTCACATTTTAAGTTTACATCCGCCATAAATTGCATTTCGATGGTCACAAATCCATCTCCTTTGCACATATCGCATCTTCCTCCTTCAGTATTAAATGAAAAATGCTTGGATTTTAAGCTTCGGATCTTAGCACTTTTTGTTGATGCGAATGCTGAACGAATATCATCGTAAATCTTTAAATACGTTGCTGGGTTAGATCGAGATGACTTCCCCATAGGATTTTGATCTACAATTTCAACTGAATTAACTAAAAATGTATCTCCAACTAAAGATGAATACATATCTGATTTCGTATTGGAATTTCCTAAACTCTTTTCAAGAGCAGGTATTAATACATTTCTAATTAAAGAAGTTTTACCACTTCCACTTACTCCGCAAACTACAGATAGAAACCCCAAAGGAATATCAATGTCAACTTTTTTTAGGTTATTAAGAATTGCTCCACGAATACCAATAGTTTTTGCATTTTTCATCCTTAAATGAAGCCGTGATACTTTTTTTTCTCCTTTGAGGTAGAGAGCCGTTAAACTATTTTGAGAATCGATATCATTTCCCGGTCCAGAATAAATTACATTTCCCCCGTTAGAACCTGCATTGGGTCCAATATCAATTAAAGTGTCAGCAGCTTTCATGAAAAGAGAATCATGTTCTACTACTACTACGGTATTTCCCATATCTCGGAGTTGAAACAGTACTTCAAGTAGTTTTTCTGCATCTCTTGGGTGGAGTCCAATGCTTGGCTCATCTAGAATATAGATGGATCCCACTAGAGATGAACCTAGACTTTTTGCAAGATGTATCCGTTGAGATTCTCCTCCAGATAATGTAGAAGACCGTCTTTCTAGAGTTAAGTAGTGAAGCCCTACTTTTTCTAGAACATTAAGTCGATTTTTTATCTCTAAAATTAATCTCTCTGCAATTTTAAAATCATTTCTTTCTAATTCAAGCTGATTGAACCAAATCATTGCTTTTGATATAGACCATGATAATATTTCTATTATCGATGACCCATTAATTTTTACATAATTAGCTTCTTTTCTGAGTCGTTTACCCTTGCAGTCAGAACAAATTGTTTTCCCTCGATATCGGGCTTGGAGAACTCTGAATTGAATTTTATATATTTTGCTTTCCACATAGGTAAAAAAATCATTAATCCCTTTAAAATGCTTGCAGCCACTCCATATTAAATCTTCTTGTTCTGGGGTTAAAAGGTTTATGGGTTTATGAATAGGGATATTTGCAAGTTCAGATCCAAGAATTAATTGATTTTTCCATTTTGAGAGTTTTTCACCTTTCCATGGGGCTATTGCATTGTCATATATACTTAATGTTCTATTTGGAATTACTAAGTCTTTATCAATACCTATTTTTGATCCAAAGCCTTCACATTTTGGACAAGCTCCCTGAGGAGTGTTAAACGTAAATAATGATGGAGAAGGTTCCTCGAAGTCTATTCCATCCAAACTAAATTGATTTGAAAATCTATCTTCCACGTTATTTTCCCATCTCAATATTAATTCTCCCTTACCTTCAAAAAAAGCAGTCTGAATAGAATCATTGGCTCGATTCAAGGTCTCTTCATTAAGGTTGATTAAATGAAGTCTGTCAACAACAAGAGAGAAAGTTTTTATTGCATCTGGTATTTTTTCGATGCGGTGAATATCTCCTGTTGAATCAATCACTCTAGAATATCCTTGTTGGCTCAATAAAGACGACATTTCACTTTTAGAGCGATCATGGAAATCAAGTGGACTAATAATTAGAACGATAGAATCCTTTTTTTTCTTAACTTTTTCCTCAATCTTGTTCAGAACATCAATACTTTGGTGGCGTCTTACCTCTTTCCCTGAAATTGGAGAATAGGTTCTGCCAATACGAGCAAATAATACCTTCAGGTAATCATGAAGTTCTGTAACCGTTGCTAATGTTGATCTTGGATTTTTTGATATTACTTTTTGCTGGATTGCAATCGCTGGGGCAAGCCCTTGAATATTATCTACTTCAGGTTTATCTAATTTTCCTAAAAATTGACGAGCATATGAAGACAGTGACTCAACATATCTTCTCTGACCTTCAGCGTATAATGTGTCAAATGCTAATGATGATTTTCCGCTACCACTTACACCAGTAATAACTACTAAGTGGCCATGTGGAAATTCTACATTAATATTTTTTAAGTTATTGACTCTAGCGCCTTGAATACTTAAGTAATCTAATTTTTTCATAGTTGAAATACAAAAATACCCTTTGTTTTCAAAGAAAAAATCTTAAATTCGTGAAAAGAAAAAAATATTGCCTATTTGATTTAAATCCTACTCAACTTTTTAAACATTTTTGGTTTATGAATAATGTAGGTAAAAGCGATGCCGAACTGGTTTCGCAATACTCAAACGGCAATGAGATTGCTCTCGAAAATCTTGTTAGTAGGCATTCTCCATCCGTTTTCAATTTAATTTTACAGAAAGTTCACGACGAGGAGATATCTAATGATATTTTGCAGGAGGTTTGGATCAAGTTTATCCGAGTTTCAAAAGCTAATGAATACAAGGAGTTAGGTAAATTCTCTGGTTGGATTCATAGAGTTGCAAGAAACGCGGTAATGGATCATTTCAGAAAACAAAAACGGTCTAAACTCATTGGAATAGATGACTGTCGTGATTCTATATTGGGTATAACTGATGAAACTCTTAATTATGAGGAAAAGGATCTTCAAGATCAGTGGTATAAGGACATTAAAATTGCTGTTGGGCAGTTGCCCTTAGATCAGCAAGAAGTAATTAAGTTGCGTATGGTGTCCGGATTAAGCTTTAAGGATATTGCTAATGAGACAGGTGTGGGTATAAATACAGCTCTTGGTAGGATGAGATATGCAATTATGAACTTGCGTAAAATATTACAGATCGACGCATAATAATTTAGAAGTAAGTACGTTTATTTCCTAGTTAACATTGCCTATGGATGAATTTACACAAAAGTCAGAATATTTAAGCCAACCTTCAGCAAAAACAATTCAACAAATATTAAACTATTCGAAAAGTATAGCCTTTATAAATTTAGGCCCTGCAGAAATCCCAAATGAATTAAAATGGATTTATAAGAATTGATTTAAATAACTGAGCATAAGAACTTTAGCCTTACAAGGCGAAGTTCTTCTTCATTATAAGTGTCTTCAAAATAAGTCAGCGCCTCATTTATATCTCCTGTTTTCGACTCTTCTGAAAAGTATTCGAGTATTTCATCTATTGAGTCATCATCATCAATTATTTCCTCGATAATATGATCAAGTGCGAGCCGTGTTCCATTCCCAACAATACGCTCCATTTCTTCAAGTAGCTCATTTTGTGAAACACCCTTGTTGTTTGCCATTTCTTCTAAGGACAACAAACGATCAATAGATTGAATGATATATATTTTGAGAGACCCCTTTTGACCTGCACTCCGAATCTTAAGGTCTTCAAGTCTCTCAATATTATTTTCATCGCAATGAACCTTAATCGCTTCTAGGATATCAGTGCCAAATCTTTTTGTTTTTCCCTCTCCAACCCCAGGTATCACCATTAATTCATCTTGGGTAAATGGATAAGAGCTAGCCATTTCTTTTAAAGATATTTCTGAAAACATTGCGTAAGGAGGTATGTTTCTTTCTTTTGCTAAAGTTTTATTTACTGATTGTAGTTTTTCATATAGTTCAGGATCTAAAACAGAGTTGCTTTGTTTATTCTTCCCCTCGAAGTGAATATTTTCAGAAATTTCCCGATGAGGCTTTGCTAGAAATTCTAGATTATCATTTAAAAATTTTTTACCTTTTTCAGTAAGGCTTAGAATACCATACCGCTCTATGTCTTTTTTGATGAGATATTTTAATGAAATTTGGCGTATCAAATCTGACCAATATTCTGATGTTCGATTTTTTCCTGCATTCCATTGAGGTAATTCAGTCGCACCAAAAGTTTTGAGCACAGAAGTTTCATTTCCCATTAAAACATTTACGACCTGTTCAGACCTAAAATTATTTTTCCCCTCTTTTATTACTTGGAGAGATAATTTTACTTCTTTTGAAGAATCTATTCTTTGAGAATTCCTAATGCAATTATCGCAACATCCGCAATTTTCGTTTTGGAATTCTTCCCCGAAATAATGAAGAATATATTCTCGTCTGCATGTAGAAGATAAGGCATACCCTTTTGATTCTAACAGTAATTGTCGACCAATCTCTTGTTCGGAAACAGGTTTTTTACTGAGAAATTTATCTAGTTTTTGAATATCTTTTTCCGAATAATAAGTAACACAAATACCTTCTCCTCCATCTCTTCCAGCTCTTCCTGTTTCTTGGTAGTAGCTTTCTATACTTTTTGGAATGTCATGATGAAGTACAAGTCTGACGTCTGGTTTATCTATACCCATGCCAAAGGCAATAGTAGCAACAATAACATGAATATCTTCATTTATAAAAGCATCTTGATGTTTAGATCTTGTACTGCTATCTAATCCTGCATGATAGGGTAGGGCCCGAATCTCATTGAGTTGAAGAATTTGACTAATTTCTTCAACTTTTTTTCGACTAAGGCAATAGATAATTGCAGACTTCCCATTATGCTTTTTAAGCAATTTTATGATGTCTTTCTCTACTTCATTCTTCAAGTTAATCTCGTAGAATAGATTTGGACGATTGAAGGAAGTTGAAAAGACATTTACCTGTTTCATTTCGAGGCTTTTTTGAATGTCAGAGACAACTTTTTCCGTAGCTGTAGCGGTCAATGCCATAATCGGTCTACTATTGATGGAATTGATTGCTCCGCGCAGTTGTCTATAATCAGGACGAAAATCATGACCCCACTCCGAAATACAGTGGGCTTCATCGATAGCGTAAAATGATATTCTAAGATTTTTTAAGAAATCAATATTTTCAGATCTGTTAAGAGATTCTGGTGCCATATATAAAAGTTTTGTCTCCCCTGAAGAGAGATCTTTACGAACAGTCACCATTTCTCTTTTAGTTAAAGAGGAGTTCCAAACATGGGCTATAGAGTCATGAGCAGCAAAACTTCTTATTGAATCTACCTGATTTTTCATCAATGCTATTAACGGGGATATCACTATTGCGATTCCATCCATTTGTATTGCTGGAAGTTGGTAGCACAATGATTTACCTCCACCTGTTGGCATTCGAACAAATGTGTTATTCCCATTAAGGATAGAATCTATTGAATCTGCTTGATTGCCTTTGAATTCATCAAAGCCAAAGAAAGTCTTCAACAAGGCTTTGCTTTCGTTAGTTGTTTTTTGAATCATCTTTTTTGATGAAATAGAATTTATGAAGTTACGCTATAAACTACTTTTGCATATCATGTCAGAAGAAAATTCCATGTCTTTTTTAAATCATCTCGCAGCATTGCGTAAACATTTAATGCGGGCCTCTATAGCTGTGCTAATATCTGGTGGATTGGCTTTTGCCTTTAGACAGACCCTATTTGATGGTGTGCTCCTTGCTCCTAAATCATTAGATTTTATAACTTATCGCGCGCTTTGTCAACTTTCGGATATTTTTAATATATCAAGTTTGTGCATTGATAAAATTAATATTGAATTGCTAAATAGCAAGATGGCAGGCCAATTTTCCCTTCATATTTCTCTATCATTAATGACAGGTTTTATTTTAGCTATTCCATTCGTTTTGAAGGAATTGTGGATGTTTGTTTCCCCTGGGTTGACATTTGGTGAAAGGCAAAAATCTGTTGCTTTCATAAGTATTTCTTCTATCCTCTTTTTTTTGGGAGCTGCTTTTGGTTATTTTTTGATTGTTCCATTAAGTATCCAATTTTTATCAAACTATGTGGTATCTGATCAGATTGTAAATCTTATTGAAATGTCATCTTACTTGTCAACTATTGCGAGTATAATATTGGCTTGCGGATTTTTATTCGAATTGCCCATTGTAGTTTATTTTTTATCGCGTGCAGGAATTGTTACGCCTAACGGTATGAAAATGTATCGAAAGCATGCTTGGGTTGGAATTTTAGCAATTTCTTCGATTATTACCCCACCAGATATATTCAGTCAAATTATTGTTTCTGTTCCAGTTGCTATATTGTATGAATTGAGCATGTTTATAAGCCGAGTGGCCGAACCAATTAAAGAATAAGACGTCAAAATGAGACTTGAGGTAATTAATATATCAAAAGATTACAGTCGAAAAAGGGTTGTTGATAATGTCAGTTTCCATGTTGATCAGGGAGAAATAGTCGGATTGTTGGGTCCAAATGGCGCTGGTAAGACAACTTCTTTTTATACAGTAGTGGGTATGGTTAAGCCAGATGCAGGGGAAGTTTTACTGAATAATGAAAATATAACCCGATTACCAATGTATAGGAGAGCACAGAGAGGTATTGGTTACTTGGCTCAAGACCCATCGGTTTTTCGAAAGATGACAGTTGAAGATAATATCGCTGCAGTTTTGGAGTGGCGAGGGTTTAGTAAAAGCAAAATTCAGTCTAGAACAGATATTCTTCTTGATGAATTTGCATTAACAAGAATAAGAGACACAAGGGGTGATCTTCTTTCTGGAGGGGAACGACGAAGAACAGAAATTGCTAGAGCTCTGGCTTCAGATCCAAAATTTATTCTGTTAGATGAACCTTTTGCTGGAGTTGACCCCATTGCCGTTGAAGATATCCAGTCTATTGTAGCAAAACTTGTAGATAGAAATATCGGAGTTTTAATTACAGACCATAATGTTCAAGAAACTTTAGCCATTACGAATAGGACATATTTAATGTTTGAAGGTAAAATACTAAAAAGCGGAACTGCTCAAGAGTTATCTGAGGATCCTATTGTTCGACGAGTTTATCTGGGTAAAAATTTTGAGCTTAGAAAGGATATGCGGCACGCTCCAGACGATCATTAATAGCTTTTCCAAGCCCCTTTTCAGGTGCGCGTTCAATATAAATTTTTCCTATTTTAGGATTGTCTAGTTCTCTCAATATGGAAAATACGCGAGATGCCCCAGATATTTCAGATCCATCCAGACTGAGAGAATTATGACTTGACTTATTGGGTTTCCATGTAATTAAAACATCCGGGTTTACTATTGATGGTAATGTCCCTTCAAATGGGATGAGAACAATTTTTTTCCCCGGCGAGTAATGTCTTTTTTCTTGTCCAGGTAGCACATAATTATCACTTCTTGTTTTTAATACAAGAGGTTTTCTCAGAACCTCTTCAACTGATTCAATGGCCAAGCCACCCAATCTATAGATTACCGCCATATTGTCTTCAAAACCAATAATTGTTGATTCTAATCCGATTTCACATTGACCTCCATCTAAAATTAATGGGATAGAGCCTCCAATTTGATTTTTTACGTGTTGCGCGCAAGTTGGAGATACATATTTGTAGGGATTAGCACTAGGAGCTGCTAAAGGGTATTTAATTGACTTTAAAAGCTCTAGGGTCATTGGATGCGAGGGCATTCGAACGGCTACTTTGTTTAATCCAGAAGTCAATATATCTGGAACCGATTTTTTTTTTGGCAGAACTAATGTTAGTGGTCCAGGCCAAAAAGCATCTATTAACTCTTGTGCTTCTTCGGGAATATTACTGCAAAGAGATTTAAGCTGTTCAATTTTCCCAATATGAGCAATTAAAGGATTGAAATACGGTCTATTCTTTATTCTAAAAATCGAAGCAATAGAATCTCTGTCCATCGCATTACCCGCCAGACCATAAACTGTTTCGGTTGGAATGCCAATTACTCCTCCTGAATTGAGGATAGTTTTAGCCAAGTCTAAATCATTAGTAATCACAGTTTGAAATGTTTTTATTAATTTAAGTTTAGGCCTAAGTTGCCATTTGTGAAAAAGTTTTTGCATGCAATAACCCGGTCATATCTTTTACCCCATTCACGCATATAAATAATACTGGTATAGTTATTTGGGCACTCCCAGTGGTTACCTTCCGTCCAAGATAAATCCCATGGTGGAATTCCATTTTGGTTTTGATTTTTTTCTGCTAATGTGTATTCTAGATAACCTTGCTTAACCCGAATTAATCCTCTGTACGCTTTTTCTTTAGGGTCATATTTCAGCTTACAGTTTTCTATGGCTCGATATTGATTAAAATCACCAACTACATAAATTTCTCTATGTCCAGAATTTTCTATATCCTCTAGGAAAATGTCCAATATCACATAGTCTGCCTCTGTCTCAGGGATGTTTGAGTTCTGTTTGCGAATGCTGAAACCACCACGAGCATCTTCTTGAAATAGAAATGGGTCTATTCCTCTTGGTTTCTCATTTCGAACTGTCGCGGTCCAGAGTTCTTTTAACTCGAAACCCCTGATTCTTAGCGTCGGGACCGGAATATTTTTCGAATCCGCAAAACGAAAAATATTACCGCCACTGAAAGTATTCTCGCCGTTGTTATAATTAAAGTCATAATATCCGTTTCTTAAAAACCTAGGTGCCATTGACCTCATACTCATCCAATTTCTATTTTGAATAATACTCAGTTGAATATCTTGAAATGGGTTTTGAACGGATAAATTGGTTAAATCCGCAAGAATATCGATCTCTTGATGTGTTTCTCTTTGTTCCATTTTCATCGCCCGGTGTATCGAGCTTTGGATTTCTGCTAGTTGTTCAACTATGACAACCGGATATTGCAGAAGGAAGTCTTCTGGGTCATCTTCAAAAATAACGAGGTAGTAATTTCCGGATATGCGTGGCATACAATTAGCCTCAGGGAGGTTTGATTTAATGTGACTGTAAGGCTGATAGGTATTAAAGCACAATTCAGATAATGGTAACTGACTTTCCAAAAAACCATCGAGGTACTCTGATGATATCAAGCCAGAGGGTTCCCAGTTTTTGTTGCAATGAACCCAAGTGTAATTTAATGCTTGAGTATTTGCACTTAGGTCATCGAATGATACATGCAGCCTTTCTTTTTCCTGAAGCGGTATAATTGCTAGTGATTGAGGGTCTCCAACTGGATAGATTTCAACACTTTGAAAATCTTCAATTATTATAATTTTAGGCCCAAAAGATTGACAAAATGCGCTGGATGAAATAGATAAGACAGCAAAAAGAGAAATAGATATTTTAATCACAAAGTAAAGTTGAGAAAAACTTCTTAATTTGAACCCTAATCTATACCTTTGCATCGAATTTTTTTTGAGGCGTTTTTAATACTGCACATGTCAAAAACACATATTATTCGTAAGGGACTCAACTTGCCTTTGTTAGGTGAACCATTTGAGAAAGTAAACTCTTCTGGATTTTCTAACTCTTTCGCTTTACGACCTTCTGAATTTATTGGATTAAATCCGAAATTAAATGTTAAAGTTGGCGATAAGGTTAAAGCCGGGGAGTGTATATTCCATGACAAATCAAATGATAAGATTCTAGTTACTTCCCCAGTTAGTGGAGAGATAACTGCCATTGATAGGGGGCCTAAAAGACGCCTTGATGCCATTGTGATTCGTCCAGAGGAAAAATGTCATTATGTTGACTTTGGAAAAGAATTTCCAGTTGAAAAGGAAAAAATTATAAGCAAACTCCTCCTCTCTGGTGCATGGACATTGCTTCAAATGCGACCCTATGGATGTATTGCAAATCCAATGGATTCTCCAAAGGCAATTTTTGTCAATGGAATGGCCTCATCTCCATTTGCTTCAAAACCTTCGATTTCTTTGAAAGGAAAAGAAGAATTTTTTGCTGCAGGACTTAAAGTCTTAAATGCACTTTCAGGTAAGACTGTTTTATCGATTTCTTCAAATGAAGAATCAAAAATATTATTACATGCAGAGGGTGTGGAGTTGCATAGATTTTCTGGTCCTCACCCTTCTGGAAATACTTCTGTTCACATTTCGAAGGTATCCCCTATCAATAAAGGTGATGTAGTTTGGACTATAGCTGCTTTGGATGTTGCAATTATCGGACAACTTTTTATTTCAGGAGAGTATCATCTTGACCGTCTAATTGCAGCTGGTGGGTCAGGAATGAAGGAACCTGGATATTTTAATGTTCGGGGAGGCCAATCATTGTCAGTTTTTTTTAATGAAAACGTTAAGCCTGGAAATTATCGATTTATATCGGGCTCCGTATTAACAGGAAATAATATTGGTAAAGAGGGATATTTAGGTTATCTGACAAAACAAATTACAATTATCCCAGAAGGTGAGAATACCGATTTTCTTGGATGGGTGCTCCCTGGTTTTGATAAATACTCATTCAGTAAGGCATATTTTTCATGGCTATTTCCTAATCGGAAGTATAACTTGACCACAAAATTAAATGGAGAAGAGCGAGCTTTTGTAGTAACCGGACAATATGACAAGGTTTTCCCTTTTGATATATTTCCAAATCAGTTATTAAAATCTATATGGGCTGAAGATTTAGAAAAAATGGAAGAATTAGGCATATATGAAATCGTCCCAGAAGACTTCGCTCTTTGCGAAGTTATCTGCACTTCTAAACAACCTTTGCAAGAAATGGTTAGAAAAGGACTGGATGTGCTTTATGCCGAAATGAATTAATGCGTTTAAGTAGATGAAATTTTTACAAAATATCTTTGATTCCGCCCGCCCTGTTGTAACCACTGGGAAGCTCAAACCTTTATATCCATTGTATAATGCTTTAGAGACTATGTTGTTTGTGCCGGATCACAATGCAAAAAGTGGAGCGCACGTTCGGGATGCAATAGACTTAAAGCGCACGATGATCACTGTAATTTTTGCGCTGATCCCTGCTCTCATATTTGGAATGTTTAACGCTGGATATCAGCATTACAGGGCTCTAGGGCTATTGAATGATGCTATCGGATGGTTGCAATTTTTCACATTGGATAATTTTCTTTTTGGCGCTATAAAAGTTATTCCAATGATAGCAGTTACATACATAGCAGGATTAGGAATAGAAATTTACTTTGCCTACAGAAATAGTCATGCCGTTAATGAGGGTTTTTTAGTTTCCGGACTTTTAATTCCAATGACCATGCCAATTGACATGCCTCTATGGATGGTTGCTATTTCAACCATTTTTGCAGTTTTAATTGGAAAAGAAGTTTTTGGTGGAACTGGAATGAATATTTTAAATCCTGCATTGACTGCAAGAGCTTTTGCTTTTTTCGCATACCCTTCTTTCATGAGTGGAGATAAAGTTTGGATAAATACCACCACAGGTCAGGGTGAAGCACTTGTCGACGGTTTTTCGGGTGCAACAGCGCTTGGACAGTACGCTACAACGGGGGGAACAACGTATTCAGCATGGGATGCTTTTCTAGGGATTATTCCAGGTTCAATAGGAGAAACAAGTACTCTTCTGATATTATTGGGAGGCATTTATTTGATTGCTACGGGTATTGGATCCTGGAAAATAATGCTTTCGTCTCTTTTTGGAGCTATTGCGATAAGTTTAATTTTTAATTTGGTGGCTCCAAATATGATATCTCCAGAACAGCAAGGTTTTCTCAGTATTCCATTTTATTTTCATCTAGTATTTGGTAGTTGGGCATTTTCAACAGTTTTCATGGCGACAGATCCAGTTTCGGCATCTCATACTGAAAAAGGTAAGTGGATCTATGGATTTTTTATAGGTTTTCTAGGAATAATGATTCGGGTCTTTAACCCGGCATACCCTGAAGGAATGATGTTAGCAATTTTGTTTATGAATGTAATGGCTCCTTTAATCGATCATTATGTCGTTGAGGGTAATGTGAAAAAACGTTTAAAACGTTTAAAACTTAGCACTAAGTAGTATTATGAATATTAATTCAAATAGTTACACATACATATTTGCTATTGCAATGGTTATT
>CALKDS010000011.1 GCA_938084135.1 uncultured Flavobacteriales bacterium | reverse complement strand
GCAGGGACAGGTGGTAATGTTGAATCAGAAGTTGTTCGTTTGATGTTGATCACAAAGATTCGGGCACTTTCAAAAGGGTATTCAGGAGTTCGTTGGATCCTTATCGAGTCTCTTTACGACTTATATCGTCACGATGTTCTTCCTATTGTACCAAAAATGGGATCATTGGGAGCGTCTGGAGATTTAGCTCCTTTAGCACATTTGTCATTGGTGTTAATGGGCGAGGGTATGGCTACATATAATGGTGATATCTATAAAGGAAAGGATATACTTAAAAAACTTAATCTACAGCCCCTAGATCTTAGGGAAAAAGAGGGTCTTGCTTTGATCAATGGGACTCAGTTTATGCTTTCACATGGACTATGGGCATGTATTCAGACTCGCTTAATCTCATATTGGGCCGACTGGATATCAAGTATGTCCATAATCGGATTCGATACTTCAAGCGCTCCATTTGATAATAGGATTCAAATCATACGTAACCAGCCCGGTCAAGTTTTTGTTGCGGAGCGGATTAGAGATTTTTTATCGGAGGCTCCAAGTTTTAAAATGGAAAAGGAACATGTTCAAGATCCATATTCATTTAGATGCATACCTCAGGTTCACGGTGCTTCCAATGATGTCTGGGCTCATATTTCAGAGGTGTTTTTAAACGAAGCAGATGCAGTTACTGATAACCCAACGGTTTTCTCAAAAGAGAGTGATGTTATAAGCGCAGGGAATTTTCATGGTCAAAAATTAGCATTGGCCTTAGATTACGGAAAAATGGCATTAGCAGAGTGGGGTAGTATATCTGAAAGACGAATTAATCAATTGACTTTGGGTAAAAGAGGTTTGCCACCTTTCTTGGCTAAAAAACCTGGAGTAGAAAGCGGGATTATGATATTACAATATTCTGCAGCATCATTAGTTAGTCGAAATAAACAAAGAGCAGTCCCAAGTAGCACCGATAGTATTGATTCATCTGCGGGTCAAGAAGATCATGTTAGCATGGGAGCTAACGCAGCAACTGATACAATTGATATCTTAGATCGAGTATGGACAATATTGTCTATGGAATGGATTGCAGCGATTAGATCTATCGAAATGAGTGAAAGAATTAGTCCTGAGGCAATTTCTGATTTAAGTGATTCATACAGGGATATTTATCCTTCTTCTCAAGGAGATAATGTATTAGCTGAAGAAATTCAGGTGGCTGAAAAATTTTTAAGAGATATAATTATCGAGGATAAGTCTTTTTTAAAATTTAAAAAATAGTTATTACTACATATTTTGAATTATTTGAGAAAATGACGTGACTGCATAAATTCCAGCAGTCTCTGTTCGCAAGCGGTGAAGCCCAAAGGAGACATTAGCGAACCCTTTTGAATTAGCTTTTCGCAGTTCTTCTTCTGTAAAATCCCCCTCTGGACCAATTAATACTAATATTGAAAAAGACTTTGAATGCTTCAAAGATGAAAAGAAATCATTTTTTTGAACATCACCACAGGTAGCTATGTACTTATTACAATCAGAGCTTATTTTAAGTAGTGAACTCAGTTGTGTTAATTGATTTAATTTTGGAATTATACTCTTTTGACTCTGCAAACAGGCAGAACGGATTATTTTCTCTGATCGGTCATGATTTAAAAATTTTCTTTCCGAATGACTTGTTAGTATCGGTGTAATCTCATGAACTCCAATTTCAGTAGCTTTTTCAAGAAAAAAATTCCAACGATCTATATTTTTCGTGGGGGAAATTGCAATATGTAAATGACCATCCACAACTCCAATATCCGTTTTTGTCTCCGGGTTAGATATTCTTATTTGTTTCCTTGATAAGTCATCTATGTTTCCAATGTAAATATTACCAAATCCATCAAAAACCCTTATCGCATCTCCAATTCCTAATCGTAATGATTTTATGGCATGAGAAATTTCTTCTTTGTTCAAGAATACATGATTTCCTTCTTTATAGCCGTAAAAATTATGCATTTTAGTCTATGTTATATGTCCGAATATTTCCATTTGTCTGATGTTATCCTGGCTTGAGCCGAACTTGAAATTTCATCATAAGCCCGATTAATCATTGAAAATTGACCAACAGCACCAATCATGGCGGCATTGTCCATTGTATAGGAGAGTGGTGGTATGTAAAACTCAATATTTTCTTTGATAGCCAATTTGGTGATCTCATCTCTTAAAAAGCTGTTTGCTGATACGCCACCTGCAATAGCAAGCCTTTTAATTCCTGTATCGAATATTGCTTTTTTTGTATTTAAAATTAATGGAGTAATAAGACTCTTTTGGATACTGGCACACCAGTCATTTAAGTCATTTTTAAGGGTATTGGGGTTGATGTTTTGTTCTTTCTGCATTGTCTGCAAAATATTAGTTTTTATACCACTAAAACTAAAGTTTACTCCATTCATCCTAGCTTTATTAAAAGTGAAACGATCGGGGTTTCCGTATTTAGAATGTCTATCAATTATTGGCCCCCCAGGGTAATTAAGAGATAAAAGTTTAGCTGATTTATCAAACGCTTCACCGACTGAATCGTCAAGTGTTTGTCCTAAAACCTCGAAACAGTTCCAGTTTTTAACAATTACAATCTGTGTATGTCCACCTGAAACTGTTAAGCACAGATAAGGAAACTCTAGTCCAGAATCTTCTTGAACATTCCTTTCAATTAAAAAACAAGAGAGCATATGGCCCTCAATATGATGCACGTTTATTAATGGTATTGAAAGAGCAATAGATAATGATTTAGCCAAAGAATGACCAACCAATAAACTTCCCAGAAGACCTGGGCCTTGTGTTACGGCAATTCCTTCTAACTGGCTAAATTCTGTGTTAGAAGCTTTCAAAGCAGCCAAAACAGTTGGAACGATTGATTGAATATGAGCTCTAGATGCCATTTCTGGAACTACTCCGCCAAATGTCTTATGAATCTCCTGATTATGAACACAATTAGATAGAACTTTAAATCCCTTTAGTATAGCAACAGAAGTGTCGTCGCAACTAGATTCAATAGCTAATATTAGAGGTTCTTTATTAGTCAAAATATTAATTTCTAATTAAGCATGGGAAAATATAATCTACTTGTTCAATTTTATTTGAATATAATTATTCTAATTATGATCCGGTTGTAACGTGATATTTTTCACAATATGAAGTCCATATCCTTCTATTCCAACCCTTTTCATAGGGTGGTTTGTAAGTAGGATAACATTTTTAATATTTATTTCTCTTAGTATCTGAGCCCCAACTCCGTAATCTAAAGGATCCATACCAAAAGACTTTGGAATCTCTTTCGACTCTTTTTTTGGAATAAACTGCATTAAGTCATAGGCTTGATCTTTACGCTGGTTAAGACAAACAAGAACTCCTGAACCCGATTTTTGAATGGCTTTTAAAGCACGTTTGATATTGCTATGCTGAAAATATTCTATCTGAAGTTCATCTAAAATTGATTCTCTAACATCTCCGCTTTGCATTCTTACTAAAACTTCTTCTTCTTCCGTCCAATCACCAATTTTAAATGAAATATGAATCTGATTAGATGTTGTTTGTTCATAGATATTAACATCTAACACTCCATAAGGTGAATTAAGTTTAAAATGCTTTTTTAATCTAATTAAGCTTTCTCGTTCTAGGCGGTATGAGATAAGCTGTTCAATAGAGATAATTTTTAAATTAAAACGTTTAGACATTTTAATTAATTCAGGAAGCCGGGCCATTGTTCCATCTTCATTCATTATTTCAACTATTACTCCTGCAGGTTTTTTCCCTGCTAGTCTTGCTAGATCGATCGATGCTTCTGTGTGGCCTGCCCGCCTTAGAACACCTCCCTGTCTTGCTCTTAAAGGAAAAATATGACCTGGTCTCTGAAAATCAGCAGGTTTTGAGTTAGTATCAACTAAAGCTTGAATAGTTTTGGCCCTATCTGAAGCACTAATTCCAGTTGTTACGCCATTTCCAAACAAATCAACACTAATGGTGAACGCGGTTTGGTGCGGGTCGGTATTATTCTCAACCATAGGGACTAGGTCTAGTTCATCACAACGATCGTCAGGTAGTGGAACACAAATAAGGCCACGGCCATGCATAGCCATGAAGTTTACGGTGTCAGCAGATATGTTTTCCGCGATTGCTACTAAATCACCTTCATTTTCCCTGTTCTCATCGTCGACTACAATTACCAATTTACCTTCTGACAAATCCTCTATTGCTTTTTCTATTGTGCTGAACTCTGAACTCATTTATTATTACGGGTTGTGGGTTGCCAAATTCCAGTTTCTCTTGTGCGAATGTACCTCATTAAACCTAAGAATAATGCTATATTCATCCATGAGAAGTAGGAAATGGATTTCATTTGACGGGAAAGAAACTTAGGGAGAATTTCAGTAGGGTAGAGGATAATAAAAATAATTATCATCAATTCGGCCAATGACCAAACTATAATGAGAATATCGCCATCTTTAATTATTAATCCTAAGTTAATTAAAACTCCAAGAATAAAAAAAATAGGAAAAAGCCAACGTAAAACTTTATGTCCTAAAAAAATCAATCCAGATGGAAAAGTATGACTGAATATCATAGAAGAAAAACGAACGAGGTTCTGCCAATTCCCTTGAGATATCCTGATTTTTCTTTTGAATTCCATAGAGGAATTATTACTCACATCTTCAGTGCAAATTGCTTGATTAGAGTGAACTACTTTTTTCCTTGATTTTAAAACGTTCATCGTATGGAAAAAATCTTCCATGAGGGTTCCTTTTGGAATTTTCATAAAAGCCTCTCTTCGGATCGCATAGCATCCACCTTCTACTCCCATCGCACATCCCCAAAGCTCTCCCTCTTTTTGCTTTAAATTATTTTCCCAATTTATATAGGACTCTTCATTTTTAGAGACACCTTCGGAAGAATTATGTTCCATTCCTCGGTAAACTAAATTCCCTCCGACTAAATGGATTGTTGAATCTAAAACTAAGGGAGTAACAAGCTCCTTAAGGGCATCTGGACGGAAGAATATATTGGCATCTGTACCAATAATAATCTCCGAGTCTCCTCTATTAACCATTTGATTAATAATATTTGATTTACCTGAACGCTTTTTCATTCGAAGGAAATCAATTGACTCATCTGATTTCATAAATTCGGTGAGTAATAAATCTGTTGAATCAGTTGAGCAATCAGAACCAACCCTTACTTTCAATAACTCTCTTGGATAGTCTAATGCAAAAATTGATTTCAATTTATCTTTAATTACGGCTTCCTCATTAAAAGCTGCAAATACTATATCTACAGTTGGCCATGACTCTACTGTGAGAGAATCATATTTTCTGGTTTTCTTTAAGCTGTGTAATAAATCAACTAGTTTGGGATATAGAAAATAGGGTATAGATAATAGTGCAGTAGCCATAATTCCACACTCTATAAGGAAGCTATAAAAAGGATATGTATTAAAAAGTAAATTGATCATGCTCTTGCTTCTATATTCTTCATTTTTTTGACGAATAATTCATCTGAGAAATTATTTAACGCATGCTCTCTAGCGCGCGCACCCATTTGACACCTGTAATTAGAATCATTATACAATTCAGAAATAGCATTTGCGAATTCCTCTGCTGTATCAGCAATGTATAAGTGCATTTTATTCTTACAAAGTAAACCTTCTGCTCCAATGGTGGTGGTTACGATAGCTTTACCTCGAGACATAGCCTCTAAAAGCTTTATTCTCATTCCACTACCCGAAAGTAGTGGAGCTATAAATATGCCATAATCTTGAAATGGTATATCTCTTGTAGAGGAATTATTCCAATTTATAGTCTCATGTTGGTCAATACTTTCTGGCCAGATATTTGAGTAGACAGTGATTTGAATTTTATCTGATATTTTAGGAATTACAGATTTAACAAACCAACTCATTCCTATTATATTAGGTTCCCAATCAAGTGCTCCAAGATGGTAAAGCCTTTTGGAGGCAGAACCGCTGAAATCCCAAGTTTTTTTGTGATTAAAAGTGCATGGAAAGACCTCAGTTGATTTTGCACCTAATTTTTTAATATTTATTGAGTCTGCTTTCGTTATGGGCCAAATATGGCTTCCTCGAATTAAGCTGGTTTCCCATTTTTTTAGTTTTCGAGTTTGCCATTGGATAAAAATATTTTTAAAGCTCAGTTTTGACGAAGAGAGTGTTCGTTCCCATATTTGATGCTCAACATTATGAGTTCTGATTATGAAAGGTGTATCACCCCAGCTTTTTTTGTAAACAGACATATAAATACTATCAACAACTATTAAGTCCATAGTTTGTGATACTTTTTTTATAGCAGAAGCAACTTCTTTGTTATAAAATCTTGACGCGAAATAAGATCTATTATTTAAACAGTGATAAATAAAAGTAAATGGCCTTGGTAATAAATTAACATTGAAGTATTCAAGCATAATACTTGAGTCAAAAGGTTTCGGATTCGGGACAAAATGCTTATTCGTGTTTAAGGCGATAACATGGATATTATGGCCGGCATTGTGCTCGATACGAATAAGACTCTCCATTGCAATGGAGGATCCATCACGTCCAGGAAAAGGAACTTTATTGCATAAGTGAAGTATCCTCATGAAGAAAAGTATCTCTTCAAATTAAAAAACTTAATACGCAACCTATTGAAGCTATTCATACTGGCGTCGTTAGCAGCCCATATTGTCATCCAAATAGAAATTGGAAGAAGAACAATATTTGGCAACCATATTGCCCAAAATGGAGAAATAAGCCACTCTCTACCCATTTTTTCAAAAATTATAGACAAAACATAATGAAATAGAAACAAAAGAACAGAAATAACAAAAGGAAGCCCAAAACCTCCTTTTTGAATAATAGCTCCAAGTGGGGCACCGATAAAAAACAAAAGTATACAAGCGACTGCGACAGCAAACTTTTTATGAAATTCTATAAAGTGTCTTGCAATAATTTGTCTTCTCCATTCAAATTCGTTTTCAACTTGATTCATAAAATCACGGTTAGATTGTGCAAGATGAATTGAATTGTTTGTTGCCCTAAATAAATATTTTTGTCCAATCCTGTTTTTAACGCTGTAACCTTCGGATGAAGAAGAAAGAGAGGAATCATTAGTTTTCCACCCAAAGAATTTATTGCGCATAGTATTACTCACTTCATTTTGTCGTTTTCGGTATTTTTTATATAAGTCGTTAATTGCGATGTTTAGTTGATTGACATTAAGCATATTGTATTCGTCACTTCGACTTACTTTATATAAGTCTCCCATTGCGTATGAGCCCATGTCTAGCCTAATTATCATTTTTTCAAAAGTGCTTTCAAGAAATGGTTCCCTATTATTCGATCTTTTACTCTCTAATTCGTATTCTTGATAGGAGTTTCCATTAAATAAGATGAATTCCATCCATTTATTCCCCTCATTGTATTTTATTAACCCACTTGGAGCGGTAACCAATGAGTGATTACCTTTTCCTCTTTCTTTATGATTATATATGATAATATCATAAACTTCGTTATCATTTTTTTTTCCGATTTTGATGCTGTACCCATCTATCCCTCCATAAAATATACCAGGTTGCAGATTAAATGTTGGGCGTTGCTTTGCTATGTTTATTAATAAGTTTTCACCTTTAAAATTAGCTACGGGAATTAGATTATTACTTACAATAAACATGCCCGAAGAAATAAACGCTAGAGCCAATAGAATAGGGCGAATTAGTCTGTAAAAAGATGCGCCTGAAGATTTTGCCGCAGCAAATTCTTTGCTTTCAGCTAAATCTCCGAATACCATGATTCCAGCGAATAGAACCGCTATAGGCACGGCCATTGGAAGAACAGATGCACTCCAAAAGAACATCAGCTTTATTATGTGAAACCATTCAATTCCACGGCCAGCCAAATCATCTACATATTTCCAAACCATCTGCATCAAAAGAAAAAAAATTGAGATGCCTAGTGTTTTCAGAAAAATACCGAGAAATGAGCGAAGTATATATTTATCTATTCTCTGCATGTCATGGGTTTAATCACATGTCATTTGGCGCGATGTAATCGTAATTAGGGTAGTTTTTTAAATCAAATTTCACCTGTTCAATATTTATGCCCTGATCAACTTTATATTCAAAGAGCTGGACCTTAGTGATAACATTATTTTTACCATACTCATGGTAAGAATGAACTTTTTTTGAACTTAATTCAATTCCAAGAATAACTTTTAAGATATCTTCTTGATTCTCTGGCACTAGTTCAATGTATTGTACAATGATTTTATCATGCTGTTCCTTTTTTAAAAATCTAAAATCACTTCCACTTGTATATTTACTTAAGATATTTTTTGGTGAATAATTATTATCATTAGTATCAATTATTCGAACCGTTATTTCCTCGTCTTCATCACTAATAGATATCAATTTATTCCGCTCGATAAATATAGTTTGCCCATTCAAGGTTAGTCGGCCAGTATCTCCCACTAAAATTACAGAACCGTTGTTTTTACGCTTAATTCTATTACCGTTTCTTCCGGGTGCGTCAAGAATTAAAGAAAATTGAAAGGATTGATCTGTATACTCAATTGTTTTATTTTGTGCTTCCTTAATAAGTATTAAAGCTGGGTTCGTTTGGGCCAAACTTTTTTGTGATAAGCACAAAGCAATAACGATAAAAAAACCTTGCTTATATCTCTTCATTTTCATCTGTATTTTTATTCAGTTTTAAATTAAGTTCGTTCTCATTCGCAACGAGCACTTGCCTTGCTTTCGAACCTTCAAATGGTCCAATTATGCCTGCGTCTTCGAGTTGATCAACTAGTCTTCCAGCTCTATTATATCCAAGTTTCAATTTTCTCTGAAGAAGAGATGCTGAACCTTGTTGATGAGTTATTACAATTCTGGCTGCGTCTTCAAATAATACATCTCTTTCTTCAGCGCTATAGTTATTGCCATTGGAATTAGATTCTTCACCAGTATATTCGGGAAGGCTATAAGCGCTAGGATAGGCCTGCTGAGATCCAATAAAATCACATATTTCTTCCACTTCAGGTGTGTCTAAAAATGCACATTGTAAACGAATAAGATCATTACCTGCAGAGAAAAGCATATCTCCCTTTCCGATTAATTGATCAGCTCCTCCCGAATCTAAAATTGTACGAGAATCAATTTTTGAAGAGACTTTAAACGCTATCCGCGCAGGAAAATTAGCTTTTATAATACCTGTAATCACGTTAACAGAAGGTCTTTGAGTAGCAATTATCAAATGAATGCCTATTGCTCTCGCCAATTGAGCAAGACGAGCAATGGGTGTTTCAACTTCCTTTCCTGCAGTCATTATTAAGTCAGCGAATTCATCGATAACCAAAATTATATAAGGTAGATAGCGATGACCACCTTCCGGATTTAATTTACGAGTTGTGAATTTTTGATTGTATTCTTTGATATTTCTGACCATTGCGTCTTTAAGCAGCTCATAACGATCATCCATTTCGATACATAAGGAGTTCAGGGTGTTTATAACCTTTGTTGTGTCGGTTATAATAGCTTCATCGGTATCGGGCAACTTAGCAAGAAAATGACGTTCAATCTTGTTGTACAATGTTAATTCTACCTTTTTTGGATCTACAAGGACAAATTTCACTTCTGAAGGGTGCTTTTTGTAAAGGATAGAGGCGAGTATTGCATTCAACCCTACTGACTTGCCTTGCCCTGTAGCTCCAGCCATGAGTAAATGAGGCATTTTAGCCAAATCAGCAACAAATACTTCGTTTGAAATAGTCATACCTAATGCTACAGGTAAGTCCATAGTTGTCTTTTTGAACTTTTCAGAAGTTAAAACGCTCTTCATTGATACCATTTTAGGACTCCGATTAGGAACCTCAATTCCAATTGTACCCCTGCCAGGTATTGGCGCAATAATTCGAATTCCTAGAGCACTGAGGCTTAGTGCTATATCGTCTTCTAAATTCTTAATTTTTGAAATTCTTACTCCCGCCTCTGGAATAATCTCATACAAAGTTACGGTTGGGCCAACTGCTGCCTTTATTTTGGCAATTTCAATTTTATAATTTCTCAGTGTTTCAAGTATTCGTTCTTTGTTGGCCTCTAATTCTTCAGAATCTACTAATTGATCTGGAGCATCAAAATCAGCAAGAAGTCCATAGTTTGGATGAACGTATTTTGACAATTCCAATTTAGGGTCATACAGAGTTCCTAGAGCACCTTTTGTCAACTCTTCTTCTGAAACTTCTTGAAGAGCCTCACTGTGTGTGTCTATTGGGTCTGCAACTTCTAAACTCATTTCCTCTGATACAATATCCTCTCTTGATTCATTAATTATTTCCTCTGAAATAATATTCTCAGTTGGTTCATCAATTATTTCCTCAGTTATATCTTCATTTTTCAATGATTCGATAGGCCCCCTAACTATTTTATCAAATTCATCATTTACATCAACTTTTTCTTTATCTAATCCAAAATCATTGTCAGAAATATTAACATCACTCATTGGTAAGGGCGAATCAGAATCTTTTGACTCAAAAGTATTTTTCCAATTTTGTGGAGATAGTCTGAAAAACCATATTAAATGCATAGATGTGATACTCGACCATACCAACCAAAGACCAAGTTCTCCAAAAATATTAGAACCCCAAAGGTGAATAAACTTACCAATGTCACCGACCCATACATCATTCGGAGAAACAGATATGTCTGAGAAAATGTTAGCTAGCATGCCCGTAAGGCAACTCAAGAAAAATGTATAAAAAAGGCTAAGTCTTGTTATTCGAGATAATCTAGATTTCAGGCCAAACAAAATCTTTAAACCCAGGTAGATGAAAGATAAAGCCGGAAAAATAAAAGTCCATCCAAGTGTCCTTACGGTTATAAAAAATCCGATCGCTCCGCCAAGTTTACCAAATACGTTATCAATTTTAATGGTAGGGTCCAGTAGAATTTCACTAAAATTAAAGCTAACAT
>CALKDS010000010.1 GCA_938084135.1 uncultured Flavobacteriales bacterium | reverse complement strand
ATCGAATTAAAATATCAAAGCCTATTCAAATCATAAGTGATTGAATGAGATCTTTTTGATCTTTTCATTGGATGGATAAAATATAAATCTCATATGAAGCATATTATAACTTTCAGTATTGCCTTTCTATTGGTTTTAAGTACAACCTGGGCCCAGCGAATCATAATTGGAAAAGTAACTTCTGATGATGGTGGTGGCATAGCGGGGGTAAATGTTTCTCTTTTGGGGAGGTCAAGTATAATAACAACCGATTTGGAAGGCAGTTATCGAATAAGCGTACCTGAGGAAGGTGGGACTTTAAGGTTTTTTTATATCGGCATTGAAATACAAGAAATTCCAATCGGAAAAAATTCAGTCATTGACGTAATTATTGGAGCCACGCCCTACATCCTTGAATCACATGATTACGAGGGTGAGATATTAAATATGGCTAATTACTCATGGCGCAACTATATTCAGACTGAAAACGGAGTTTTTTATTGGAAAAAACCGATCAAAGAGTATTCGAATAAAGGTGTTATTAGTATGTCTCCATTAGGGACTGAATTGATATATGTAAGTGATAAAAATCGATTGAGCATTTATAATACCACTGACTTCGTAGAGAAGGAATCTTATTCATTGCCCTTAAAAAATATGATATTAAATCAAATCATTTTTGACGAACTAGGTCAGCAAATATTTGCCATTTCGAGTACTAATAATCTTTATCGATTGGATTTGTCATCCAAAAAAATAAATCTTGAGAAGCTATCAAATAATTTTTTCATCACTCATGGTGCCTGGAATTCTAATTTAAAAACATTATTGATTGCAGATGACAGATATTTATTTAATTACGATGTCAATAAAGCGCAAGTCATAGGTCCGCGCAATATGCTTGAACGAATTCTGCTTGAACGAGTGTCGTTTGATCATGAGATCACATCAATTATAGTAAGCGCGGAAAATTATGAAGTAGCGATTGGATTGTCAAATGGGGAAGTAGTGATATACAGTCAAGGTTTGAATAAAGAATTACACCGTTTTAAAGTGAGTAATGAAGAGATTTTAAATTTGACCTATCACCCAAAAGATCAGTATGTGTTTATCGCGGATGCCGCGGGCAAGCTTTATTCTTATGATAGGTTAAAGAGTGGCTTAATTAGCTCAATAGAAGCCCATTCGGGTTCTTTCATCACCAGAGCCATACCTGACTCCGATAATGAGAGTTTTCTGTTTTCCGCTGGAAAAGATGGCCTATTCAAGTCCTGGAACTTATCAGACTATGCACCCGATTATAATAAGATCATCAATGAAAAGCTGATTGCACTTGTCGAAAAATTCATTAAAAGAAAGGACGGGGAAACCGCACAAGAGTATTTTACAAGAAACAATGAAATTAGTTTAAATAATTTTAAATCGGCCAACAGAACTAGATTGATAGACAGCCTTGCCAATATTAGGATGACTCAAAGAACGCCGGAATTGTATTATGATGGGGACAGCTTGAAGATGAAATTAGATCCTTTTCCTGTCGTTAGCATGTACGCAAGCGAACCGTTCCAAGATAATCAATCTCTTCAAGCGACGGATTTAAAATTTGACTTACTGCCGACCAATGAATTTGTGATTTCAGAATTCATGATCAGGTCGTCTTTGATTAGCGAAACGCTCAAATACAAATCGAAACTAGGTACTTTGATATATGAAGAGAAAGAACCAAATATTGAATTAATAAGAAAGATAGCAAATGAAGAATATGAATTGAAAAATACGTTACAAAATGTGGTATCAGATTTGCGACAAAAAGGAGACCTCAATGACGTTCAATTGAGTGTAACCTCCGTGTTGAAGAATGAAAAAGATTCTTTGGGTGAAGACGAGCTCAATTTACATGTAACCTTCGTTTCACAGGGTATTAAGGCT
This sequence comes from uncultured Flavobacteriales bacterium, assembly GCA_938084135.1. Lineage (GTDB taxonomy): Bacteria > Bacteroidota > Bacteroidia > Flavobacteriales > Schleiferiaceae > TMED14. Next base: position 3,108 of record CALKDS010000010.1, on the reverse strand, counting down.
GAAGCAGAGAAGAATACATCTGATTTTCCTGCAGGTAAATATTCATTATTGGATTCAAAGGCCGCAACTACCTTGGTAGATTTCTTTTTCAATTCTGTGGAAGATAAACTCATAGATTACTTGAAACCAGAGACTCGTTTAAGTTTTAAAATATATGGATCTACTGATAAGTCTAGTATCGCCTCAAGCATACCTTATGACAATGAATATGGAGCATTCAATAATTTCCCTATGTATTTTCAAGATAATTTATCGGGGTTGAATTTAAATGTAGAAGGGGGGATTACAACAAATAAGCAATTGGGGTTTCTGCGTACTTATTCTGTGAAATCATTTATTGAAAATCAAACCTATTTATTTGAATTTACAAAAAATAGATTTTTTCATTATGCCGAGGAAGCTGATGGATATGGACCTGAATTTAGAAAAATTAAAATTGAATTAATCATTCACTCTTTTGATAAACTGGATCAAACAGGTACTAAAAAGAAGTTGCAACGATCCGAATTGAGTGATGTTGATATAGATATACCGATAAGAAGTCAAAATTTAGATGCCTATGCACTGATTATTGGTAATGAAGATTACGCGTCTTATCAGACGGGACTCGCAGTAGAAAGTAACGTGCCGTTTGCAACCAAAGATGCGGAGGTATTCAAAAACTACTTGTTAAATATGTTTCAAGTAAAGGAAGGAAATGTAGAGCTATTGTTAAATAGCACTTATAGGGAAATGAATCAGGCTTTTTCGAGATTAGAGAAAATTATGGAAGTAGATGGAGCAGGTAAAGAAATCATAGTCTTTTACAGTGGTCATGGTATGCCAGACGAGGAAAATAAAGATCCATATTTGATTCCCGTTGATGTATCAGGTTTGAATGTGAAAGAAGGCGTGTCTTTAAAAGAGATTATGAATAGACTTTCAGATAAACCGCATAAAAAGTTAACCATCATCACTGATGCTTGTTTTACTGGGGCGGGTAAGAAAGGAGCATTGGCTAAGGTCCGGGGGGTAACGGTTGTACCTAATCACCCAGAGATAAGTGAAAAAATGGTTTTTTTAGCTTCCAGTTCAGGTAATGAAAGTTCACTAACCGATGAGAGTAGAAAACATGGTTTGTTCACCTATTTTCTTTTAAAATACTTGAAAGAATCCTCAGGCAATATATCTATTGATGCTCTTTTTAAAGACGTCAAAAAAAGTGTGGCTTTGGAAGCCATAAAGAAATTTAATAAAAGTCAAACCCCAGATCTAATTATCGGAAAGGGTCTGCTTTCTCAGAAGGAAAGCTTGCAATTTTTCATGCAGGAGCAATAATTTGTATTATGATTACTAGAAAGTTATTATATATTTATGTTATTTTTATAACATTTATCATTCCTCATTTTATACATGCCTCGCACATCAGGGCGGGAGAAGTTATCGCACGTAGGACCAGTAACCTCACCTCAACACCTGATGAAATACTTCCCTTTCTAACACCTCAAAATAAGCCTCAAACTCCTCCAACATCACCTCTTTAGAGAAATACTCACAATTACTATTAATCTCCTTTAAAATGGCTGTATGCATCCCAGATTTGAGTACTCCAACTCTATAGTAATCCTTAGCCTTATCACTTACTTTTAGTTTGCCATGCGCTCGCTTCTTGTGCGTTCCTTTGATTAGGATAAAGTCATGATCTCCTCGCACGATAAAGTCTGAATCTTCTAGTTGCTCCATAGCGAGAATCACCATATTACCATAGGGATTAAGACCCAATCTACGCTCCAATCCAATACCATTAGCGATGTCCGATTCATCTGCTTGAAGAAAGCCAGCAGTGCTGCAATGGGCTTCTAGGAAACAGTAGATTAACTTGGCTTCTTTGGTTAGTTGTTTGAAGGTGTAGTCGTTCCATTTAAGGGTGTCTAATCTCATGTAATTTGTTTCAGGCAAAGTTACAGAGGAGGTAAGGGAAGGATTGTTTTAGTAGGTATTTGGTAAGAGTAGTAGACTCTATTGTCCAAATAACTTATTTATTTTTGAGAGTCGAAACCAACTGCTAGCATACCATTTATAACCATCATGCAAAGCAAATCTTACTTTTTTTCTATTCATGGTCAATACTAAGACAACATTATTACTAAGTGTAATCTCAGTCGATTTAAAATCTGTTTTGCTGCTTAGGAGCGTTTGGATATAATTGTATAGCTCTATTTTGGTCTGTTCGGTAATCCAAAAGCTTTCCTGCTGATAATTGTAAAGAGAATTCGTAAATGTGAGTAAATAATCATTAGTATTTTTGAAGTATACTAAACTTGCAAAATAGTTGTAATTAGTAAAACCCAGATTAGCATATACCCCATTGGCTTCATCTCTTAATTGGGCATACTTGTTTTTATCTTTATCCCCTAAAGCTTGAAAACCATCTCTGACAGGAGGTGCTTTTTTAATGAAAACAGGTCCATTACTAGGTAAAATCAAACTACCAATAAGAGTTGTGTTATCAGTTTCTGAGATTACTGTTATTTGAGCGAAACTTGAAATGCAACTACCAACAAGGATAAATGTTAAAATAATTTTTCTCAAAAGAGGGGTTATGTTTTATTTTAAAATGTGTATTTCAGTCAATTATAAGAGCAAGAATCATCTTTAATTTACTGATGAAACTTGCTCCAATTTCTATTACAGATTCAAGCATTGGATATATTACTAATTTTACAGCTAGCAAAAAAGTAAGTATTTGTCAATCAATGTATTCGATGATATCGGCACTTACGACCGCTTCTATCGTCACTTCTTGTATAACTGTTCCATATTGGCTTGAACTTCCCTTCGTCGTTTCTAAAATATCAATTGTTAAATTAGCATAAGCTTGATTGTTTTTTAGGGCTACTTTTTCATGTAAATTTTTCTTAGCATCAGCAATCAAACCATCTTTAACAATCTCTTGCTGCTTTCTCAACTTATTAGGATAATATGTTGTTTTTGCTTTACCTATAACGCCAAAATTCACATATTTAAAATCACTATTCGTTTTAATCGATTCAGTTCCATGATGGTAAAAGGAATAATTAGTGTTCATTACACTACATGCTGAAAAAAAAACCGAAAAAGAAATTATAA